>CAZPKD010000075.1:0-3261 GCA_964587115.1 uncultured Gammaproteobacteria bacterium
AGACAAAGAAATATGATGGGGATCATAAGTCTTACCATCCAACGGTGGGGTAAAAAAAGAATGGGACCAAGAAAAACAAAAAAAGAAACCACAGTTAAAGCTATATATTTTAAGATCGAAGCAAAATTTTTTTTATTCTTATATAGAAAAATACTGAGAGTTGTTATAAAACTAAACCAGTAAAATCCAAGAAGAATAAAGTATGCTTTTATATCAAAAATCTTCAAATATTTATAAAAATCTGGCATGAACTCAAAAAAGATACTCCTAGTGACATCCGGCATGAAGTTGGGCAAGCCCATTGCCCAAAGACCATGCCAGAGGATATTGTTAATAAATATTTTTGGCTGATTTAAATTTATTTTGTAGTTATCAAGCTGGATTAAATTAGACCAGCTGATCTTATAAATAAAATAAAAAATACACCAAGTAATAAATATAACGTGATATCTTTCCAATTGATTATTTTTGCTTTTTTTGAAAAAAATAATTTGAACAGGACAATAAACGGAATAAAAAAAAGAGCAGTCTCTTTTGAGAGTAGGGCAATAATAAAAAATAGCAAGCTAAAAATATAATTATTTTTTATCAAATAATAAAAACTTCCCGCCAAAGCCGTAAAGAGAAGTACTTCCTGAAAACTTATCAACCAATAAAGTTGAAAAACGTGAGTAAAATTTATGGCATATAGGAAAATAAAAATTTTAGACAGAATATTATTCGTTGTTAACGTTTTAACAATCTTATAAAGATAAATCAAACCAACAAAGTAAACTGTAAAAACGATTAAATGTCCAATAAAAGGATTTTTCCCAAATAAGTTTATAAAAAAATAAAAAGTTTCCCCAGCCAGGGGACGGTAAGAATAGCCTTTATTAAGAGAGAAAAAGTTGAAGAATTGTGGTAAAGAGTTTATCCGACCGACCTGAAGGAAAACATAGTCGTCCTGGAAATACAAGATTGTGAATGCTTTCCTAAACAAAAAAATTACCAATATAAATAATTCAGCAAAAAAGCTGATCATTTATTTCGTTAGTTCAAAAAGATAATAGGCGGTTTTGCCACCTGGTTTATCATATTTCTTAATAAGATTGATGGGCCAAAAATTAGGAAACTCTTTTCTCTGAGAAAACACCACAAGAACAGTATTTTGCCCGATTTCTTTTTGGTTAGCTAGTAACTGTTTTATATCCAGCGGCCAGAGTCCTCGGATATCAATCTGATCGCCGTCTTTAAGATAGACATTAAGCATATCGGCGATCAGACCAAAATCACCCTCAGCCAAAAGGACGACTTTTTTCTCTTTTGACTTTTCCCGAGCATACTCCATGATTTCTTTTACTCCCCAACCAGCCGTTTCACCTTCGACATATTGACCACGATCAATCTCCGGAAAGGGAATAAAACTGAGATTGACATAGAAACCATAAGCATAAAAAACTGAGATTATGATCAGTCCGGCCAAAATTATTTTTTTTATTATTTTATTCTTTAAGTTAACAATAAAGTATGTCGAGGTAATTAAAAGTAATGTCGCTAAAAAAATAAGATACCTTGGGAAAATAACTCTGGAAAAAAGGGCGATTCCTACATAAGAAGCAATTAGCCAAAAAGTAAAATACAGACCTAACTGCCAGTTTTTTTTGATCAGAGTAATTAGTCCGGCTATCCCGATAAAGCCAAGCAACCAACCGATTTCCGAAAAGACATAGTGGGGGATTATTTTTAGGTTATGCCAAAAAACCGAAAAAGGAGATTTCATAAAATCTGAGAAAGACATCACAAAGGTATTATTTTTTTGTTCAATAAAGTGCATAAAAGGAGAGAGACGTTGGACATTGTAGATTATCATCGCCAGGGCAAAAACCATCATAAAAAGCAGGAGGTAATTAACTGTTTTTAAAACAAATTTTTTATTTTTTTTCCCAAAGACTAGAATTGGCGCCAACAATGATAGTCCGAGAAATACTCTTACCGAAGATTTGGTTAACATTGCCAGTCCGGCTATTAAACCAAAGATTAAAGCCACATCAATCCTTAAAGTGTTTATCAAAAGTATTGAAAAAAACAAAATCCAAATAAAACCGGCGTTGACCGCCGAGTCAGCCAGAGCAATTCGGTCATAAAAAAGAAAAAAAGGAGTGATTATGTATAAAAAACTACCCATAAAAGCGGTTGATTTCCCAAAAAGATAAAAAAGGAGAATAAATAATCCAGATAAAGCGGCAAAACCAGAGGCAACGGAAAAGAGACGGCCAGCTAAAAGAGCATTTTGAGGAAATAGTTTTAGAAAAGGAATGGTGGCCCAAGTTTGTAAAGGCTGCCGACCATCAGTTAAAGAAATAAATCTCCAAGAAGCGTCGTGCCAAGCAACTTTAGCCCAACGGATATAGATTCCTTCATCACAAAAAATTGGTAGCTTTTCCAGATTAACTAGCCGGGTAATAAAGAATAAAGCAATCAGCCCAAGAATAATTAAAAAGTCTTTAGTGGTAAACTTTTTTTTAATAAAGGTAAAGACTTGTTTTATATCGAACATAAATTTAGTTTTTATTATACAATATTTAACAAATACGTTTTATAGTTAATTAATAATTTTTGAAAAGCTTGATACCGTTTTTTTAGACCGCTTCACCCAATCTAAGGGTTACCCAAGCGATTGTCTAAAAAAAGATATCTGCGCTTTTAAAATTAACCATTAAATATTTAAAATTGTGGAATATTCAATCGTTTTACCGGTTTATAACGAAGAGCAAAATCTTCCCCATCTTTATAAAAGGGTTTCTCAGGTGATGGATAAATTGGGCGGAGATTATGAACTCATATTTATTAATGATGGTTCGATTGACAAAACCCCTCTACTTTTAAAGCAGCTTCATGAAAAAAATAAAAAAGTAAAAATAATTAATTTTTCCAGAAACTTTGGTCATCAAACAGCCGTCACCGCGGGACTTCATAACGTTTCCGGAAATTATATTGCCGTTCTTGATGGGGATTTGCAAGATCCGCCAGAGATATTACCGGACTTTTTTAGAAAAGCTAAAGAAGGTTTTGATGTTGTCTATGCGATAAGAAAAAAACGCAAAGAAAACTTTTTTCTAAAAATTTGTTACAGTCTCTTTTATAAAATTCTTCATCGGGTGGCTGATATTGAAATTCCTTTGGATAGTGGTGATTTTTGTGTGATGAGCAAAAGGGTTGTTCAAGCGATTAACTCTTTTCCGGAAAGAAACCGTTTTGTCAGAGGGTTGCGTAGTTGGG
>CAZPKD010000076.1:0-3237 GCA_964587115.1 uncultured Gammaproteobacteria bacterium
TTATGTCCGGCAAAGAAGAGCCCCTCACCAATACCGGCTGATAATAAGAAGTGTTTTTCGCCGCCGGTTAAATAAAATGTCTCTGTGATCTTTTCCACCGCGGCGGTTGACTGTTTAAGAATTATTTGTAAGCTTGAGTTGGTGATAATGGCCCTACCTTCATCAGTCGCTAAAAAGTCTTCTACGTCTTGGGTTATGGTTGTTAAACCCAACAAATATTTTCTCGCCCTTTTGGCAAAACTATGAAGATAGGCGCCCGAATCTTTTTTCTTAATTAGATACCAGGCTTCATCAACAATGAGAACTCTTTTTTTCTTATCCCGTCTAACCCGATTCCAGATGTAGTCAAGGACAATATACATGGCCACCGGCCGCATATTTTCCTCTAGGTCTCTGATGCCAAAAACCGTAAAGGGGTTTTTTATGTCAAAGTTTGACTGTTGATTAAAAATCCCCGAGGCCGATCCCTGAACAAATTTCTCCAATCTGTCGGCCAATTCTTTGGCTTCTGGTGTTTCCATACCGGTAAAAATTTTATATAAATCTTCCAAAAGCGGCGGTTCGTTTTTAAAAGTTTCCGGTTCTTGGGTAATCCCTTTTTCTCGATAAGTTAAAACCATCGCCCGGTCTAAAAGAGCGTCTTGTGAGGGCGTCAGATCGCCCATAATTACCCTCATTAAAGAATGAAGGTCTAAAATCTTATTGGAAAGTTCGTCTGGTTCCGGATCAGCTGTGGCTAGGTCAAAAGGGTTAATTTTGTATTCTGATGAGCGGGAAAACTCAACAAACTCGCCCCCAACCGACTCTGATAACTTTTTATATTCGTTTTCCGGATCAATAATAATTACATCAACCCCCATCATTAATAACCGCAATGATTCTAACTTCACCAGAAAACTTTTACCACCACCCGACTTACCCAAAATTACCGAATTGGCATTTTCCAAAGTAAAGCGGTCAAAAATAATTAAACTTCCGTCGTGTTCATTAATTCCATAAAGAATGCCTTCGTTTCTGGTTAAAGAGGCGGTTGCAAAAGGAAAGGTGGTTGCCAAAGAGGTTGAGTCCATGTTGCGCCAAACTCCCAATCGGTCATAAAACATGGGCATGGTTGACTTAAATCCCTCTTCCATTTCTAGGGTTGATTGCCGGGCAATAATCAAAAGTGAGGCTAAAACTGAATCAATTTGTTTGGTCACTTCATTTAATTCTTCTAGGTTGTCAGCCGGAATCGTAATGTATAGACCAAACTGAAAAAATCTTTCCGCTCCTTTGGCTAATTCGGCTTGCAATGAGAGGGCGTCGTCAAGAGCCACCTGAACGCTCGGATCAACTACTTTTCCCGATTTTATATCATTTTCAATGGTCGCTTCCATTTCGGCAATCTTTCTTTTCAGATCTTCCAAAACCGTTTTTGACTCGGCCGGATAAATATACATGGAAATATAAAGCGGGTGATCAAAAGTAATCAAAGAATACAACCAATTGGCCGAGACATAGCGCGGATAACCAACCACATATAAAGTTCGATAATATTTATCGTCAACTTTTAAGTGGTTAAAATCCACTTCAATAAAAGACGGGGCGAGAAGGTCTTTAATCGAAACCGCTCCTTTGGCTAAAAAGTTGGCCAAATTTTGTGACTGGGGAAGAGATGACGCGGCTGCGTTTGGTTTTTTCCCATTTTTATTTCCCAAGTCAAATAAGTTAAACATAATTATCCACTGGTCAAAACTACATCGGTATAACTATCAATCGGGGCTAGTTCCCGTCCGGTCGCCGACGGATTATAAAGATTGTAAAATAAAGTTGTCAGTTCTTGTTTTTGTAATATGGTGGCTCGCAGGCCGGTTTTTGACAGCAGTCTTGTTAAATGATCTCTTTTGGGGTAAAGCGATGTCTTGGCGCGGGAAATTACATACTCCTTATTAAGGGTGCCCGTGTTAACCCCAGACAATCCCAGTTCCAAAGGTGAAAACGGGACCACAAAAAAAAATCTTTTTTCCAAAACGCTATTTTTTTTAATAATCGTTTTTATAAACTCCCGATAAGAGTTCAGTCTTGTTTTAATAATTTCTTGGGGCTGTTTACTAATTCTGTTATCTAAATAATCCAGATAGGAAGAAATGTCCATTTTTTTAGACAGAATTAAAATCTGAACCGGAAAAGATAAAGAGTTTAGTAGGCCGGCATAGGCATAAATAATTGAGTTTTGTTCTTCGGCTGACAACAACCAAAAATTAACCGCCCCCACCTCAATCACAATTGAGGCGGAAAAGTCTTTCATTAAAACAATGTCGTCTTTTATATCCTCAATTTCAATAAAAAACTGGGTGGTTGCCTTAACCGGCGAAGTTGGTTTTTGACTACTCATATCATCTCCTTAGAATATACCTCTAACGGTTTTAAATTTTGTTTTTCTACGTTAATTTTCATTGTATCAAAAAAGTAGTTGTTGTTTGGGTCCTTGATTTCAAAAACATACTCGGTTGGTAGTAAAGGATTAAAGGTAGCAAAAACACCGTGGGGATTGGTTTTTAAAAGACGAACCGTCTGCCCCTGACCGTCTTTTACGTAAACTAAAATCCCTGGTAAAGGAATTAACTTATGATTTTTAACCACCCCGGTAAAAAAAGCCGGGCGCCCTCCAGAGCTAACGGTTGGTTTTGGCTCGGTCATTTTGGTTGTTTTTTGTAACGATTGTTCTTCTTGATTTTTTTTGGCGCCGCTAAGAGTAGCGGTTGTCTTTTCTAACAAGGTATTAATAGCACTTTTATGATTGTTCGTCTGTGTTTGCGGGCTGGTTTTTGCCAAATAAACCGCCAGTTTTTCTTGTGACTCAATGTGAGTCATCACTCTGTGTGGATCTGAGACAAAATAAAGGTTACTTAAAAAACTAATTGGTTGGTTTCCTTTTCGAAAAAAATATTGTGTCGGGCCGGTTAGTCTTTTAATAAAGTTTCTTATCCAAACCTCCATTGGCCGATCATTAATCGGAACAAAAGCAAGAACCACACCAATACCGGCAAGAATTAAACCAAATAATATATTTAATAAAGGAATTGGCAAAATACGAAAAACAATATAACCAAGGGGGAAAAATATTATCAAATAAATAAACTGCTTCAGGGTTAAAAAACCGATTAATTTAAATTCAAAGGTGGTTATCTGTCTTGGAATTGCATGCTGCTCCATAATTTTAGTATACAGAAGAATTCAAAAGGAAGATATAATTTT
>CAZPKD010000077.1:0-1266 GCA_964587115.1 uncultured Gammaproteobacteria bacterium
TACCGCATTTTTCACAAACAGGATTATATGGGTACCAATCGTCGGCTCGATCGGCTTTAGCGACGGTTTTATAAATTTCACGGACTTTTTCTGAATTGTCTAAAAAGATTTTTATTATTGGATTCATTTTCCCGCTTTTATACAGTTCGGAAGACCAAATAATTTGTGGGTGGCAGTTTAAAGAGTTAAAAACTTCAATAAATTCGGTCGCAAAATATTTTGCAAAGGATTCATAACCAGATTCCGGTGAGGGAATTTTATATAAAGGAAAGCCCATGTATTTGCCCCATTTTTTTTTATCCAGATAAGTAGGCATGCCGTCCATGGGATCCATATCATTAAAAACATAGGAGAACTTGGTATTTACACCAATTTGTTTTAGAGCTTTATAAATTAAATCATGGATAATAACGCCACGCAAAGAGCCAACATGAATGCGGCCCGAGGGAGTTTTCATATCATCAACCCACTCTAAGGGGAGCTGACGATCTTTAATTTTTTTTGCTTCACGATCAACCCAGATCATACTTAGAATTTAAAATTAAGCCTCAATAATATATTTCTATTATAATTCAATTTAAGTGAGAATTTGCGATTATTTTATTTCCAATATCTTGTATTTAAGCTTTCCAGCGGGGACGTTAATTTCCACCTCATCTCCAACTTTTTTGCCAATGAGGGTTTTTCCAATTGGCGATGTGTGAGAAAGTTTTTTCTTTAATGGGTCAGCTTCAAACTCGCCGACGATCTTAAAACTATCATTTCCGGTGGCTGCTTGGACGGTTACTTGAGAACCAATATCAACGCGATGATTGCCATTATTATTGACAACTTCAACGTTTTTTAAGATCTCTTCAACCTCTAGTATTCTACCTTCAACGAGAGAGAGATTTTCTTTAGCCGCAGTGTACTCGCTGTTTTCAGACAAATCACCCATAGAACGAGCTTTGTGAAGTCTTTCAACCGCTTCGGGTCTTTTTACGGATCTTAGGTTTTGAGACTCCCTTTGTAAACTATTGTAACCTTCTTGGGTTAACTTTGTTGTTTTCATATGGTTTAAATATTATATCCACCCAAACTTACCTCAAGACTTAAATCTTCGCTATTCGCTCGACGTCTTGAAGAGCGTTTGACGGTGGATAAATCTTTCTAACTCCGATGAAATCGGAGAAGAAAGATTAAAAAAATAACCCCCTTATTTCATTTGCCTCAGGTAGGGGATTGATGATACAATATTACTATAATTTTAGATTTAAGTCAAGATTG
>CAZPKD010000077.1:1366-3227 GCA_964587115.1 uncultured Gammaproteobacteria bacterium
CATTGGGAAACAATAAAAGCCGTTAGACTCGGTGTTTTAGACTTAGTTATATCTTGACAGGTAAGTTTTTTTGCTTCAGTTTGAGTAGTCTGAGTTTTAAGTTCGTCTATTTTATAGCCTGACGAAAAAAGGATTTTTCCATCGGTAGTTATAAACGATTGATATTTTTGCCCTTCAATTGTAAGATCAAATTCATAAACGCCACTGACTTTTTTTAGGTTAGAGACACCAATTTTTGCAGTGTCACTTCCTAAAATTTTTTTAATTGCTTTAGGAATAATTTCAGTCTGTATTTTTGATGTACCACCAATGGTCTTTTTAAAAATAAAAAAAGCGGCGATAATCAAGACGGCGATAACCAAATAAAGAGAAAAATTAGCCGATTTGGCTTTTTTCGATGGTTTTTTCATATTTACTGATTAAACTAAATTTTAACTTGACTGTCAAACGAAAAATTTTCAACGGACAACTGAGCCAACGGGAACTTTTTTCTTTAATGGAAATAAAATCGCCTTATCTTTGACATCGATAGCAAAGATCATACCGTTGGAATATTTTCCCAGCATTTTTTTTGGTTCAAGATTAGCCAAAAAGGGAAATTTTTTGCCGACAAGATTCTCAGGTTTATACTCATTGGCAATTCCGGAAAGAACTTCCACAATCCCATAATCTTCTCCCAGGTCTACTTTAAGTTGGAGTAAATTACGCGAACCTTCTAAGTATGAAGCTTCTTTAATTTCACCGGCACGAATGTCTAGTTTTTGAAAATCAAGATATGTAATGGTTGGTTTTTTCATAGATTATTTAGCATAAATCCGATATAGGTTGCTACCGATTTTATCAAACTTATAAATATTGATTTGACCTATTTCGGCAGTATTTTTTACATGGGGGCCGCCGCAAAACTCTTTAGAATAGTTTCCGATGAAATAAATCTTAACCATGTCAGGATATTTTTCTCTGAAAAAAGATTTGGCTCCAAGCTCATAAGCTTTCTTTTTAGGTATAATTTTGAATTCGACTGGCAGTTTTTCTTTAATTTTATCATTGACTATTTGGTTAACTTTATTTATTTCTTGATCAGTTGGTCGTTTCAAGGAAAAAAAATCAAACCTGAGCCTTTCTGAGGTGATATTTGAGCCTTCTTGTTTAACATCTTTACCTAATACGTCATATAGGGCCTGGTGAATTAAGTGGGAAGCAGTATGAAATTTAATTGTTTTCTCAGACTGATCAGCCAAACCACCTTTAAATTTTCCAGTTGAGGTAGAACGTGAGAGTTCTTGGTGTTTTTTAACTTCTTGATCAAACTCATCCCGACTTATTTTTATCCCTTTTTCTTGAAAAAGTTCTTCGGTTAGTTCAAAAGGAAAGCCAAAACTTTGATAAAAATCAAAGGCTTGTTTTCCTGTCATTGAGTCAAGTTTTTTTATCTCTTTAAGGCCACGATCAAGGGTTTTGCTAAAACGAATCAATTCTTGGGAGATTATAGGAATAATCGTTTTTTTATCTTGGTCAAAGTTAAAGTAAACAGTGTTGTAAATTTTAATAATCGCTTCGGCAATTGGAGAAAAATCATCTGGTTTTAAAATGACTCCTTTTAGCTGATACATTTTGACGGCCGATCGTCTAAGGAGTCGTCTTAAAACATATCCCTGTTCTTTGTTTGAGGGGAAAACACCGTCTTTAATAAGAAAAATAACTCCTTTTAAGTGATCGGCAACAATGCGCATAGCGGGTTTGTTTTCATCTTGTTGATATTTTTTTCCGGAAACTTTTTCAATCGCTTCAATGATTGGAATATAAAAAATAGTGCTAAAAATATCTGGGTTATTTTCCGATGCTGAAATAATTCTTTCTA
>CAZPKD010000078.1:0-3226 GCA_964587115.1 uncultured Gammaproteobacteria bacterium
TGTGTTGGGTGTGTTTGGGGTGGTTTGTATACTACAAAGAAAAGCAGGCGTTTGTTAAAAATATTTCTTTAGAATTTTTAGTTTTAGAAACCGACGCTCCATATTTAATGCCCCACCTTCACGCCTCCTTCGACGAAGTAACTTCAGCTACGAAGGCCGGGCAAGGTTTCGGCGGGCAAGCCGAACTGTTACAAAAACCCAATGAACCAAAAAACATAAAATTAATCAGTAATTTTATTGCCCAGCTGGTTGGGGAAACGGGAGAAAAAATTGCTGAAGTTACCACAAACAACGCCAAAACTCTTTTTGGAATTTCTCGGAACTAAAATATTTAGATCTTTCTAGAGCCTCAAAACTAAGCTTCCCTTTTAATTTTACATCCCCAGTTAGTATTTTTATTTTGCTGGTGATGTCTTTTGGGTTATTGGGATCTACTAATAGACATTTACCATTAGAAACTTCTTTGAGAGTTGGTGTATTGGATAAAATTGACGGACATCCCTGTGAGGCGGCTTCTAGATAAGAAAACCCAAATCCTTCGTCGTTTGACACCAATATGTTGATCAAGGCTTGTTGGTAAAGTTTGATCAGTTCTTGGTCGGTGATAAAACCCTTAAAAACAAATCTTTCATCATCTTTTGTAAGGATAAAAAAGTCTTTAAGAGATTGCTGCCAAGGATGGTTTAATAGAAGCGGGTCCTGTATTTTAAATACTTTACCGACAAAAACGCAAGGAACATTACCCAACTTAATTGCCTTGGCTAAATTGACTAAATTTTTATTCCAAGTGGCATCGCCAACGTATAGACAGAAATTTTCAATTTTTAATTTTGAATTTTCAATTTTAAATTTTAAAAACGTTCTCGGTAAACAAGGATAAACAACCTTTACCTTATTTTCTGGGATATGAAGTATTTGAACAATATCTTTTTTACTGGTGAAGGAATCGGTAATAATTAGATCATAATTTTTAAGCGCCAGTTTATTTAAAAAAATATTAATTTTACCCCGAAGACCAGTTGGAAAATGTTGGGGATATTTTAAGGGAATTAAGTCATAAATAATAGCCACTTGTTTTTGAGAAATTTTTTTCATCAAAAGCGGCGTTTGTAAAAAATTAAAAAAAGAATTGATAAAAATAGAATTAAAAGGAATGTGAGAAACATTGGCCGTAAAGATAAATTTTCCAGAAAAATTTTCCTTAAGAAGTTGCAGATAACGACCGATGCCACGGACCTTACTTAGAGCGTCCTTTTCTGTTGGATCAAAGACATAAATAGGAATTGACATACTAAATTTTATCATTTTCTGCTAAAATTTCCCCATGAAGATTGAGAATATGCACCAAGCCTGGCAGTTTCTTTATCAACATGTCCCTAAAGACTTTGCTCGTAAATTTCCTGGAGATTTTGGTTGGCGTCGAGCAAAATATTTTCTAAAATTATTAGACAACCCCCAAAACAAGCTAAAAATTATTCACATTGCCGGGACATCGGGTAAGGGTTCAACCGCCTATCTGACAAGCGTTTTATTAAAAACACAAGGATTCAAAGTTGGATTACACACCTCTCCTCACCTGATTGATGTTCGGGAAAGGTGTCAGATAGACAACCAAATGGTATCAAAAAGAGACTTCTGTATGGCACTAACAGCCATAATTCCTTTTATAAAAAAAATGGAAAAAAGTGAATTTAAAGGAGTGAGTTATTTTGAAATTTTAGCCGGTTTGGCATTCAAGATTTTTGTAGAAAAAAAAGTTGATTATGCGGTGATTGAAACTGGGATTGGAGGATGGTATGACGCTACTAACACGGTTGAACGAGCCGACAAAATATCAATAATTACCGAAATAGGCTTTGATCACGTAGAGGTTTTAGGAAATACATTGGCAAAAATTGCCTTTCAAAAAGCAATGATTATTCAGCCAAAAAGTTTGGTGGTCTCGCAAGAACAAAAACCCACCGCAAAAAAAATCATCGAAGCAGTTACTAAAAAACAAAAGGCAAAAATATTTTTTATTAACCCAAAAAATATTCAAGAAACCGAGCAAGGGATTAGTTTTAACTTTCAGTTTAGGGAGAGAAAAATTCCTGACTTAAAACTTAATCTTAATGGTGGTTTTCAAGCAAAAAATGCCAGCGTTGCTTTAGCGACTGTTTTGTTACTTAGTCAAAGAGATGGATTTAATTTTGACCAAGAGAAGGTTAGAGAAGCCTTTGTAAAATTAAGTTTTCCCGGCCGAATGGAAATTTTTAAATTAAAAAACAAAATAGTTGTGATCGACGGCGCCCACAACCCGCCCAAAATGAAAGCTTTTACTAAAGGATTGAAAAAAACTTTTCCAGGTAAAGAATTTAAGTTCTTAGTTGCTTTTAAAAAAGGAAAAGACTATGAAAATACCCTAAGGTATTTGATCCCTTTAGCAAAAAAAATTATTATTACTGATTTTTTCACCAATAACCAAGACTATCTACATTTTTCCGAAAAACCAGAAACGATTAACAAGGTTTTAAAAAAACTAGGTTTTTTCAACACAGAAATTATCCATAACTGTAAAAAAGCCGTTAAAGAAACTTTAAAAAAAGATGAAGATCTGGTTATAACTGGTTCATTATATCTTTTGAGTGAGATTTATTCTTTGATTAAAGACAACTTGGAATAATTGACCTTGAAAAATAAAGGCCTTTTCCATACAATGTTGAAGACTTATGATTATTGGACCAAAAATCCTTCTTAAACTTGTTAAGGAAAAAAACTTAGTTGAGGGTTTGGCAGAAAGAGAGTTAACTACGCCTGAAGGGGCTGGTTTTGACTTGCGGCTGGGTGAATTATTTACTATCTCTGGAAAAGCCTTTTTAGGAGAGTTTGAGAGAGAGACACCAAAAATAAAATCAAAGATTAAATATTCCTCCTTCGCTAAAACTTCGGCGGATAAACAAAAATCAATTGTTATTAGGCCGGGAGAATTTTATCTGGCCACGACGATTGAAAAAGTCAACACGCCCTTAAACATCACTATAAATTTTAAACCAAGAACAACTACTTTTAGAAGCGGCTTAATTTTACGAACGGGCAATGTTGCTCCTGGTTACTGCGGGAAACTAACCTTTGCTATAAAAAACGAAGGTCCGGTTCCGGTAAAATTGGAAATGGGTTGTCGGATTGTTCACGCTCAGTTCGAGTGGGTTGATGGAGGAGGCAGTCAATATAAAGGTCAGTGGCAGGG
>CAZPKD010000079.1:0-3218 GCA_964587115.1 uncultured Gammaproteobacteria bacterium
AAGTTATCATTGACCAGATTTAGCTTTGGAGCCACCTCTTCGATCATAACCAGTCTGGGCTTGATTACAGGACTGGATGGATTTAACAATCCCAAAACAAGTATTATTAGCGGGTTGCTGTTGATTGCTCTGGCCGATAATATTTCTGATACTTTGGGTATTCATATCTATCAAGAATCAGAAGCAAAAAGTCCAAAAGAAATTTGGTTTTCAACCTTATCAAATTTTTTTACTAGGCTTTTAGTGTCTTTGATTTTTATTGGTATCGTTTGGTTTTTACCAATAAAACTAGCGGTCCCTTTTTCTATTATTTTCGGTTTTTTTGTTTTGACAATAATTAGTTTTGTGATCGCTAAAAGTAAAAATAAAAAACCACTATTATCAATTATTGAACATATCGGGATTGCGGCGACGGTTATTGTTGTTGGCCACCTGGTAAGTCGGTTTATTCTGGTTAAAATTTAAGCTTATGAAAAATAACGAAACAAAAAAATCCTGCACTTTATATTTAGTTCGCCATGGTGAAACTGAGTGGAATGTGGAACACAAATTCCAGGGTCAGGGTGATTCGCCATTGACCGACAAGGGGATAGAACAAGCCAAACAAGCAGCGGAAAAACTTAAACACGTTAAGTTCGCGGCCGTTTATTCTTCTGATTTACTGCGTGCCAAAAGGACGGCTGAGATTATTACCTTAGAAAAAGACCTGGCGCTACAAACGAGCAAAGCCTTACGGGAGCGCTCTTTTGGTAAATTTGAAGGAACGTCAACAAAAGCTTTTTTTGAAAAGTATGGTTTAAAAATGCGAGAGTTAACTAAAGCGGCCAAGCATGAACTTCAAGAAAATCATATTGATCCGACAATAGAAAGTGATGAATCATTAATCACTCGTTTTATCACCTTTTTGAGAGAGGTTTCTTTGGCCAATCTCGGAGAAAATATACTTATCGTTACTCATGGTGGAGCTCTGCGGGTTTTTTTAAGCCATCTTGGCTATCTAGATTCTCTAAAAGATCATGATATTTATATTCACAATACGGCGATTATTAAGATCTCCTGTGACGGAGTCGACTTTATCATAAAAGAGGTTGACGGCATTGAAAAAAAGTAAAAAATATCCGTTATACTGGAATTTATGCATACAGTTTTGCATCCTAAATCAATTTTTTATAGTTTATATTCACAAACCGATGGTTATTTACTTTCCCGCCAGGGCAGGAAAAAATTAGACTATTTTTACACCGGTCATACTTATGGCGAAATAACCTACGACGGTTTTCTAAGGATGCTGGCTTTGGCCAAACCCAAGCCAAAAGAAGTTTTTTATGATCTGGGTTCAGGGACGGGTAAAGCGGTTATTTTAGCTTCGATTTTAGGTAATTTCTCCAAACTAACCGGCGTTGAAATCATTGAAGATCTTTGGCAAGAGTCTAATAATGTTTTAATTCATTACCAAAAAAAAATAGTTCCCCGTCTCTTGCCTCATAAAAAAAATCAAAAGATTAGTTTCCTTAGAAATAACTTTAATAATGTCGATTTTTCCGATGCCGACCTGATTTTCATGAATGCGATCTGTTTTGATTACGAATTCAATCAACCATTTTTAAAAAAACTATCTAAATTGAAAAAGGGAAGTCGGGTTATAACCAATTCCCGTTGGATTAATTCGCCTTTATTCTCGGTTGCCCATGTTGGTTCTTATCCTTTTAGTTGGGGTGGGGAAGAGGTTTTTCTTCATCACAAAAAATAATCTTCAGAAGTTTCTAAGAATTTTTTCTACTTCGCGATCATTAATTCGGTGGTATCGTCCTCGATGAGAAAGTAAGGCTCCGGAAAAAGTTTTTGGGATATGCATCAGCTCATGAATCAAAGTCTTGATTTTTTCCCGCTCTGGCAGTTTATCAAACTTTTTTGCGTTGACCTCGATGATGTAATGAGGTTCTAAGCCAACCACTTCGCTGAATAATTTGGCCATACCCCAAATACGGGCGTAGGCTCTAGTTTTGGCATCGAAACTGCGGATACAGTGAATATTTTTTGTTTTAATATAGTCAAAATTAAGCCGCTCAACCAAAATTTCTATCTGTTTTTTTATTTCCGGCGCCTTTTCATATTTCATCCTTTTCATTATACACTCCTAAACTATTATCAAAACGACACGCGATCGCGGGGTATTTCAATAATAAATATTTTTGGCAAAATATGGTATATTATTAAACAAGATGAACCTAAACAACTGGAAAAAAGCTCTTTTTTCAATCTTATTTTTCTCTTTTCTTTTGATTTCTCCTACGGTTGTGAGGGCAGAAAAAATCAATGATTTTCAAACCGATATTAAAATCAACAAATCAGGAGTAATTAATGTCACGGAAAAAATTACTTATGATTTTGAAACGGCTTATCGTCATGGAATTTATCGTTATGTTCCCACGGTTTGGAAAAATTCTGAAGGAAAAAAATTCAAGCTTGATCATAAAAATATAACTATTACCGATGAAAGGGGGGTTTCTTACAACTTTTCAACCAGTAATACAGGTGAAAACATTAAATTTCAAATTGGCGATGCCAATAAAACAATTACAGGTGTCCATATTTACGTTATTAAATATGAAGTTGGTGGGGCAATTACTTATTTTTCCGACCATGACGAGCTTTACCGAAATATAACCGGGAGCGATTGGCAGGTTCCGATAGAACAAACGAGGACTCAAATAAGTTTCCCTGAAGCTATTTCTACAGGTAACATGATAACCGCTTGTTATGCAGGAGCTATTGGTTCAACAACAACCAATAACTGTCAGATAGAAAAAACTGATAAAGTAGCAACTTTTTCTACCGGTTTAATACCGGTCGGTCAAGGGGTGACGGTTGTTTTCGGCTTCCCAAAAAATATTATTGCTGTTTTAGAACCTAAATTAATAGTTAGTTTTTGGGAAACCTTTATCGGTAAAATTGTTAGTTTTCTTTTTATTTGCGTTCTTCTTTTTTGGTATCTAATTTACCCGATCTGGATCATGTTCAAATGGCACCACTTTGGCCGAGACCCAAAGCCTACGGTTGGTGAGATTTCCGCTTGGTATGATCCGCCAAAAACTAAATCGGGTCGCTTATTAACCCCAATTGAAGTCGGAGCCCTAATTGATGAGTCGGTTGATATGCGCGATGTTTCTTCGATGATTGTTGATCTGGCTAGACGGGGTTATTTTGTCATTGAAGAA
>CAZPKD010000080.1:0-3175 GCA_964587115.1 uncultured Gammaproteobacteria bacterium
GATTATTCATGGATCCATTTATTACAAAAGTTTTGTTGTCACTTTTGATAGGAATCGTTTGGGTTGACGTTTCTACATACATTGCCGAAAGGGTTAGTGGAAAACTTGGTGGGTTGATCGTTGGCTTACCGTCAACGGCAGTAATCAGTTTATTATTTGTCGGATTAACACAAAACGTTCCCGCTGCTTTAACTGCAAGTGTGATGGTCCCTTATAGTAGCGGGTTTTATTGTTTCTTTTTTATCGTTTTTCTTTTGCTAACTAAAAAGGGATTCAAAATTGGTTTTTTTGGTTCAATAATTGTCTGGTTTATTTTTGCATTTTTAGCATCAATGTTTCCCCCAAAAAATCTTTTTCATTCAATTATTGTCGGATTAATTTTGATAACGCTGACAATATTCTGGGCGGTTAAAAGTATCCATATAAACCACAAGCTTCTTCCTAAAAAAATAGTCAGTAGTCCTTTATGGGTAAAGGCCACAATCACTGGTAGTATTATTGGAATAATTGTTATTGTTAGTAAACTTTTTGGTCCCAGATGGGGTGGAATTTTAGCAACATTTCCAGCCCTAACAATATCAACAATGTTGATTACCGTCAAATCCGGCGGCGTAGAGTTTACCCGTTTGATCGCCAAAAATGTTTTAATCAGCACAACAACAACGGTTAGCATCTTTGCCATCCTTTGTTATTTTCTTTATCCAGTCGCTGGGGTAGTTTTAGGAACAATACTATCTTATATTGGGCTTTTAGTTATTAGTCTTCCCTTATATTTTTTGGTTATCGATAAGATTAAAGAATAAAAGCGTCAAAACATTTTGCCACCGACAGGGACGTTTTTCGTCGGGACAATAAGAACAACATCCCCATTTTCATCAGCAACTCCAAGCGTCAAACATTCTGAAATAAAAGGACCTATTTGTTTCGTTGGAAAATTAACAACTCCCATAACCAGTTTTCCTATTAATTTGTCTTTGGTGTAATGCTTTACTATTTGAACGGACGATTTTTTAATTCCTATTTCTGGGCCAAAATCTATTACAAGTTTATAGGCAGGTTTTCTCGCCTCGGGGAAGTCTTCTGCAGAGACTATCTTCCCGACTCTTATATCTACTTTTTCAAAGTCTGAATATGAAATCACAAACTGATTATATCAAGAAATTTGGATATGAAAAAACGCAACTAGTTAAAACTATAAGCTTTCTTCCTGTTCTGGATAAAAAGCAGGAGTTGTGATAAGCAGCATTTTTAAACTGCCCACATAACGAAACTTTGAACCGGTGGGGATAATGACCAAATCCTCCTTCATACAGTTTTCATTTTGACCATCAATTACAAAATAACCTTCTCCTTCTAAAATATAGTAAATAAAGTCGCATTTATGTTCAATAATGGTTGTTTCATGTCCTTTTTCTGTCTCAATCAAACAGATTCCTGTCCTTTGGGTAATTTTTTCAACCGGAAATATCTTGCCTTTTATACCAACTTTTTCAAAAGAATAGTCTTTAGGAAGCTTAAGAACATGAGGTGCCATATACTTATCTAAGTATACTAAACGTTAACTCTTTCCAATATGAACATAAATAATGAGAAAGGTTGATCTGGTTGTTGGTTTGGGTCGGTTAATTAAAATTATGGCCATAACCTGTCCAACCTCGCAGGTTGTATGAGGCCAGACACTTTGTTTTAGTTTTTCTTTTAATATCTTGAGGATTTGTCTTCTAGTTCTTTTTCTGATCATTCTATAAGCCTTGTCTTATTTGTAGATCCTTAATATAACCACAACTAATTTTGTATAAATAAGCCGCTAACAAATCATTGGTTGATATAAATACTTTGCTGTATAAACTATATTTCCCCGAATCGAAAGCCCTTCTTATTTTGTGATGACCGTCTACGGCAAAACCTTGGTTATAAATCGAGATTATATGGGGAAGCTCTTGACCATTACGCCTTTTGATCCCTTGTATTCTTTCTTGGGTTAAAAATGGTCTTGTGGCCATTACTTTTTGAATAGGAAATTCCACCATAACAATTTCTCCAATGTCAGAAAATTTCTTTCCCATTTGTTCATAAATAAATCGTTCTAGGGATGGCATATTAGAAAAAGGATTTTATCAAGCCGACGAGACAAAATCAATGTTGGAGTATTAACTCGATAAACGGGCACAACTTCGGATAACTGGTTGGATAACGGGACTAGAACACCATAAGCTTACAACTAGAGAAGTAAATATTCCATTTAGAACAGATTATTTGATTTTTTTTACATGTGCGGCAAAATCTGTCCCCTTAAGTTCCAAAGCTGGGGCCTCTGGGGGCCCTTGTACTCTTATTAAGCCGTGTTCTGGATATTCATATATCCGAAGTATTTTAGGACCAGTAATAGTATATTCACTCGTCGTTGTTTGACCAGTAACGGACTCGCCTTTTTTTAATCGCCACATATTTCCACCTAAATGTTCCGGAGACATGGCTATATTATACTCTAAATATATATCGGAATAAAAATTTCTCTGCTTATTAAAATTGTTTTGATATAATAAACGTGGATGTTTAGATTTAATTCTTCTAAAAGGGATTTTGTTCGCGTCAGGCATCTTTCCGATGTCTGACTTGTCACACCATCATTTCCAATACTTCAATAGGAACTAGACACCGCAACCATTGCCCGCTTTGTCTGTGGTCTAGGCACCTTGATCTAAAAACCCCAGGAGACAGAAGATCTTCTTGTGGCGCAAGAATGAAACCAATCGGTTTAACCGTAAAAAAGATTAAACACAATCCTTATACAGACAAAGTCAGCGGAGAGCTGATAATAGTTCATTTGTGTCTAAACTGTGGCAAAATTTCCTGTAATAGGATTGCCGGAGATGATAATTCTCACGCCATAACTTGCCTATTAGAAAAGTCGAATAATCTCAGCCAGGAGACAATTACCAAACTATCCACTTATGGTATTAGGTTATTGACTCAAGACGACAAACAAGAAGTTCTTACCAGTCTTTATGGTTACGACTATTCAAAACATTTAAAATAAAAATTCCAAAATCCGCAGAAATGCTCAAGAGTGTCGGTCTAGAACCGTTTAGGCCTGTAATTAAGTTGGTTATAACAATGTTCTCCAGACTACGATGTAAAGAATTATTAATGGTTTGTTACAATTAATATCATG
>CAZPKD010000081.1:0-3161 GCA_964587115.1 uncultured Gammaproteobacteria bacterium
ACTACCGCCGCACTTCGATAAACTCATTGTAAACAATCAGGTAAAATTATAACAAATATTTATGCCAATAAGGAAAAATATAAAAACCTTTTTTTTGATCCTCTTTTGTACATCGGTCCTTATTTATAGTCTAATCTCACTTTTTAAGATTATTACTACCAAAGCGCTCGACTTTGGAATTTTTTATTATTCGACCTTGGACTTTATTAAAAGAGTCAATCCCTACACAGATAAGAATTTATTCACGATTTATAACTATCCTCCAGAAACCAATCTTATTTATTTACCGTTAACTCTATTTAACTATCAGACTGCCCAAGCAATTTATGTTCTATTAAGTTATTCGACCGTTTTTCTAATTGTTTTTTATTCTTTAAAAATTATTAAGCCAAGATTTTCAATCCCCGACTATTGGTTGATTGTCTGCCTCACTCTATTATCATTTCCTGTTAAATTTACTTTGGGTATGGGACAAGCCAATCTGATCGCTTATCTTCTGCTAATTGTTTCTTATTATTTTTTTCAACGCAAAAATGATTTTTTTGCGGGATTGTTATTGGGGATGGCCGTGGTTTTTAAACCGATCCTTATTTTTATCTATCTTTTTTATCTCTTACATAAGTCGTATAAAATTATTTTTACGGCCACGGCAGTAATATCTATTTTGGCGGTAATCGTTTTCTTAATCCGTCCTGATTTTCACATCTTTTATTTTAAGTCTCTTGTCAATAATGCTTTTAGTTTTGCTGAAACAGAGATCTATTATAATCAAGGAGCTCTGGGTTTTATTTCAAGATTAACTTCTGATATTAAGACAAGAAAAATTTTTCTTTTTATTTTTGATTTTCTGGCTGTTTTCATAACTGTCTATTATTTAATTAAACATAAACTTAAAAAGAATCTTCAATTTGCCATTATTTTAACGTTGCTACCGATCATTAACACCATGTCTTGGCAACACCATTTTATTGTTCTGATTTTTCCATTTATTTTAACCTGGGATTTAATAAAAAAAAGAAAACTAATAATGATGATTTTGGCTTTTGCTTATTTATTAATTAGTCTTAATATTAAAAAACCTATTTATAACAACTTATTTTTAAATATAATTTTGTCTCATCAATTTTACGGAACCATACTACTCTATTTAATACTTATCATTTCCCCCCGTTTATCCGCTAAAATAAATAAAATTATATGAAAAGATTTGTTTTCTTTGTTTTGTTAGGCATTGGCCTTGTCCTTTGTTTTAATTTTTATGAACAACGAACGAAAACCATCACCAATATTGTTAAAAATCAGGATGAGTTCTCAATCGATAACCCACCCCGTGAATCTTTAAAAGGAAAGGTTAAGACAATGACCGGCAAGGTCTTATGGGAATCACGAATAGCTACGGTACCAGCTCAAATAGACAAACCAATTACTATTCAGCAGGGAGAAAGACTACTCACCGATATCGACGCTACAGCCACTGTTGAATTTGATAAGATTGTTTCTTTTGAGATGTCCTCTTCTGCTGAGGCTTCAATCGTCCAAACTTTACCCGGCAATTTTGTTTTTGTCCAACCCCTAGGAAAAATCAAATATTTAAAATTAGGTAAAATCCCGATTTCCATAACAACCCTACATCTTTTAACAATAATTAATGAGGGAGAAATCATAATTGATGTCAACGAAAAACAAATTACCATTACGGTTATTAATGGTTCAGTCACGATTGCCTATAATGATTCTTCAAACATTAGCAATGTCAAAACCATCGAGAAAAACCAACAATTTATTTTTGATGACGATCTTCGTGAGACAAAAATAGAAGATTAAAACGACTCTTTATAATCAATCAAAGGATTAAGAATTATTTCTCCCTCATAACCCAAAGCCCAAAGACCTAAACCTCCAAGATTATATTTTTTAGCCAGATTTATTTTTTTAGTCATAGAATTTTTGTCAGGGTAAAAAATCTGATGATAAGTGCCGTAGTCTTGGTCTTTATAGATAATGAAATTTTCATCAGCATTTTTATCTAACTTAGCTTCGCAAGTAGCACAGGTCGACAAAAAATCCTCCACATATCGATTGCTGACCGAAAAACCACTACTGGAAAGAACCGGAGACCGAGGTGTATCTCCAATCGTCTCCCAAGAATAACCATATAATGGTGCTCCCAAAATAATTTTATCTTTTGGTAAGGTTTTGACCGCTTTTTTAATAGCTACTTCCACGTCAAACTCAGCCTCTTTACCGGCTCCAGCAACCGGTGCCACCGGACCGGTCACATAAGATCCCGCATAATGATAATCGTAAGTCATAAAAACAATATAATCGACGTATTCTTCTACGGTTGAAAGATTAATAAGGTATTTTTTGAAAAGAACAATCGGACTAACATCGATGGTTAAAGTGCCTAATTTTTCTTTGTCCAAATTTTTTTTAACCTCAGCAATAAATTTGGTAAAATTCTGTCGTGCTTCATCTGAAGCCATTTGAATACTTTCAATATCCAAATTAAGATCGGTAAATCCGTATTTTTTCATAATCGGACCGACTTCAGTTACCAAATTTTTAGCGTGGACTTCCGGATCAGAAATTAATTTCCCGATACTGTCTTCATTACCGTTAAAAACCACTAAAGATAAATCAACCTTTTCTTTTTTGATGTTTTTTAAATAAGCGCCTAATTCTTCTCCACGAAGCCAGGTCCAGCCTGGTTCTTCTTCAGTCTCACTGGCTAATTTTTTAATCTGGCCGTTATCATCTACCGTTAAACCAAAATAAGCTAAGGTAGTTATATTCTGCGTGTAATCTTTATCAGCCTTATTAACAAGCCAATATGGTAAAAAACCAATTATTTGTTTTCTTTGCGTTTTTCCCAAGGGTAAGGGTGAGTGAAACTCTATTGTTTTATCAAAAGGAAGATTAATCTTGGTATTAGTCAAAAATAACCCTATAAAAACACCAATGATTAAACCAAAAACAATAGAAAAAAATTTTTTCATTGTAGAATTTATTATAGCAGTCATCGATTACTTATTTTATTGTCATAAAAAACGATCTGGATTTAGTATAATAATTTTCATATAATAAGCGTCTGTAGCTCAGCGGTAGAGCGCCACTCTTATAAAGTGGATGTCCTTGGTTCGAGCCCAAGCAGACGCACA
>CAZPKD010000082.1:0-3153 GCA_964587115.1 uncultured Gammaproteobacteria bacterium
ACCGTCACTTCAAGATAATATTCTCCTGGCTTGCCAGAACTAATATCAAAAACCGCTTTTCCAAAGTTGTCGGTCTTCTCTTGAATGGCTTCAATCACTAAATTAGGATCTTGGCTTAATACCGCCCTTTTACCCATTACCCCCAATCCTTGATTGTTTAGAACAAAAACTGTCGCTCTAATTTTTTCTTGTTGTGACGCTCTAGCTCTCAGGGGGGTAACAAAAAGATAAGAGTTGTCAACCGAAAAAGACGTTTGACTAACACTTGCTCGACCGACAAAAAACTTCGCTTCGTAGAGCCAAAAAAAAATCGAGAAAGCAATCAATATAATCAAAAAAATGACGATCAAAAGAATGTTTTTTTTCATATTCGACTCAGTTTCATAATAGTCAATCAGACTAAAAAAGTCAAGCTTCAATATAAAAATATACTATAAGTTGTGTTCATAAAGCTTTTCTCACCCCACCCATACTGTCTAGCGCATGTTTTAAGTCTAGAGATAAATAAACAAAATTTAGCACTTAGAAAGAAGTTTGCCAAAACCTTTAATAACGATCTTATATTAGGCACGGAGGGGTTGGTTTAACATAAAAAAATAATTAATTTGACATATTTTTAAAACTCTATATAAACAAACAAAGTTAAACTCTAGTAAAAATTAGTATAAAAAAATTACCTCTTTCTTTAAAAATTAAAAACAATTAAATATTAAAACTATAGAGATAATATTCTATAGGTTTATTGATATGTTTATATATATATGAGTAAGCAAAGTTTATATTCGGTTATTAACTTAAATACAATTAAATAATATTACAGGTTGTCTAGCTTCAAATTATTTTGACCTCATACGAACGTGAACTACTATATCAGACTATACACTAAATATCTCTTGACAAACTTATTATTATTGTTTTAGTATAAAAGTATATGGAAAAAAGGTATAATCTTGATAATCTTGAGGCCTCATTTAGGGTTTTCTTGACTGCGGGAAATAAAAATAAAATTACGATCAAAAACTATCTTTCAGATATTCGCCATTTTTTAGGTTGGTTTACTTTTTACTTTAAAGCCAACAAGCAGGCTAAAGAAGAGGCTCTGCCCATCAATAATGAGTCTTTTGACTGGATCTCTTTGATAAATAAGCAAACCGTCTTTGATTATCGAAACTATATGAAAGAAAATAGGCTCCCAAACAAGTCAATCAACCGTCGCCTGTCTACGGTAAGAAAGTTTTGTTCTTTTTGTATTTCCCAAGGTTGGTTAAAGGAAAATCCAGCCAAACAAATAGAAAATGTCGGCTTGATAGAAAGACCAAAAATATTGACCCAAGAAGACGTCCTTCTTCAATTTGAACAGTCCTTACTTGACGAAAACCTTGATAATCAAACCATTAAAAATTATCTCGGCGACGTCCGGGAACTATTATCAATTAATTGAAGCTTTTAATAGCTGAAATCCGCCTAGGGCGGATAAAAAATATGAAGAAATTTATGAGAGCTTGCCTATCATCTATTACCTATCACCTCCTCTCTAATACAAATAGGGCTTACCAAAGCCTTAAAGAATGGTGTGATCCGGCCTTTGAAGGCCACCCGTATATCGTCGAAAAGATTAAATCTAACAAAACAAGCCGTCCTTTTAGGTTTGGGCTTAACAGACGCTTTTCGTTTAAATGAACAACGTTAAATACCAATTACCAAGTACCAATGACCATTGAATTTTCAAGTATCAATCAATCCAATTGTAAATTGGTTATTGGTTTTTCAATGGTAATTGAAAATTGGTAATTGGGAATTTTAATGGTTCTTGGTACTTGAAAATTGAAAATTTATGAATATTGTCAGTTTAGAAAAGCTGCAAAAATACTTAGATATTCTTCACCGACGTGGGGAATCTGCTGAGGTAATCGAGAAAAAAATCAAGTCTGTGGATAAATTTGTTAGTTGGGCTCACGATCGTGGGTTCCTGGATAATAAGACCTTTAAGCAAATAAGACTGGAAATTGATAATGAAAGAAGGAATAAATCCTTCTCCACTAAAACCACAGTGGACAAGGAAAAAACTACAACGACACTAAAGCCACCTAAGGCCTTACCGGTTTATCAATATGTCACTTACGTCATTATTCTTTTGTTTGTAGCCATCTTAGGCGCCGGTATTTACAATCAATTTTTCGCCAAAACTCAAACTCCTTATGCTTACCCAACCACATTTACTTCTCCTGGTATAACCGCCGGAACTAAAAGAACTTTGTCTTTCCAGGGTCGATTAACCGATGTCACTGGTAATCCGATTGTTACCAAAACAGACGTTGTTTTTAAACTTTATAACGTTTCCATTGATGGTAGCGCTCTATATACTGGATCCTGTACGGGCGTAAACGGCTTAACTCCAGACCAAGACGGTATATTTAATACTTTAATTGGTTCTGATTGTGGAATGGATGCAATTGACAGCTCTATCTTCACTAATAATGCGGAAATATATTTAGGAATTACCGTTGGGGCTGATACGGAAATGACTCCAAGGCAAGCAATTGCGAACGTAGGCTATGCCATGAACGCCGAAACCCTTCAGGGCTTACCACCCGGAAACATTTCTTCAACTATTCCTTTTATCAGCGCTCAAGGAGATATGCTAATGGCGGCCGCCTCACCCGCAATACGCTCTATAAATACCTCGGCAAATTTTGCTCTAACTAGTGCTCAAGCCGTCACTATTACATCAGCCGATAGTGGCAATATTGTTCTTCAGGCAACTGAAAGCGGTTCTCTTGTTTTTAGAACTGCTGGCAATACTGACTCTAATACAAGAATGATTATTGATAACAACGGAAAGGTTGGGATTGGAACGATTACCCCTTATGAGGCGCTTGATGTTGTCGGCAATGCCAGTGTTTCCGGGAATATAACCTTGGCTGGTAGTAACCGAGCGATTCAAGGAACCGCCAATAACACTTTAACAATCGGCGGAAATACGACCGGAAATATTATTCTTTCTCCGCTTGGTGGTAGCGGAACGGTTACAATCTCAAGTTTAGGCTCTGGAATACTCCATTCTAATTCATCAGGGGTCTTGACCTCTTCAGCTCTTAATCTGGCAGGCGGCTCAAGTGAGGTGACCGGTCTTTTACCTTTGGCTAATGGCGG
>CAZPKD010000083.1:0-3136 GCA_964587115.1 uncultured Gammaproteobacteria bacterium
TTTTTTAGACAATCGCCTGGGTAGCCCTTAGATTGGGTGAGGCGGTCTAAAAAAAAGGGTGTCGAGCTTTTATAGTTTAGTAAAATATATAGATGGCAAAAAAGTATAAACACGTAATTATTGGTGGAACATTTGACCGTTTTCATCTTGGTCATCAAAAAATCCTTGAAAGGGCTTTTTCTTTGGGTGAAAAAGTTACCATTGGGATTACCCAAAAAGATCTTCATAAAAATAAATTTCTTTCTTCAACAATTGAAGGATTTGATAAGCGAGAAAAGTCCGTCCGTGATTTTTTTAATAAAAAAGGTTTAGCCGATAAGGTTAACTTAATCCCAATTGTTGACATTTTTGGAACGACGTTAACCGACCCTAGCATTGAAGCCATTGTAGTTTCCCAAGAGACATACAAAAATGCTCTATTAATTAATGAAAAACGGCGGGAAAAAAGGTTGCCTGATTTAGAGATTATTGTTTTTTCTTACATTACCGGTAATGATGGCCAAACAATTACTTCAGAAAGAGTTCGTATGGGAGAGATTAATGGTTTTGGGGAAAAATATCTTTCTATTTTTGACAAGAAAGAAAAAATTGTCCTTCCTTCTAAGTTAAGAAACAAACTAAAAAAGCCAATGGGGGATTTATTGTCAACCGAGGAGCTCCTTAATTATATACGGCAAAATCAACCGGTGATGGTAATTGCCGTGGGTGACATTGTGACCAATCTACTCTATAAAAATAACTTTAATCCAGAGTTAAAGATAATTGATTTTAAAACCAAAAGAAAAAAGATTGTTCCGGATTTTCCAGTCAATAAAGAAGTTAAACTGATTGACAACAAGGCTGGTACGATTACTAAAGAAGCGGCCCTAATGATGGAAAATCTGATCAAAAAATACTTCTTCAATAAGCAAAAACAGACATTAACAATTAATGGAGAAGAAGATTTACTCACTCTGCCAGCAGTTTTAATGGCGCCATTAAACTCCTTAGTTTTATACGGTCAGCCTGATGAAGGAGTGGTCGTAATAAAAATTACCGAAGCCAAAAAAAAGGAAGTCAAAAAACTAGCCGAGCGGTTTGACTAAATCTGCTATAATTTTTCTCATTATGACTGTTAAATACCAGCCAAAGAATTTTGAAGAAAAGTTGAACAAAAACTGGCAAAAAGAAAAGGTCTATAAGACAGGAGACCCCACTTCGCCAAGGCTTCGTGGGGCAAGGAAAAACTATGTGCTAGTGATGTTTCCTTATCCATCAGGGTCTGGTCTTCATGTGGGTCACGTCCGTATATATACCGGAACAGATGTTTTAGCCCGTTATTTCAGGATGAACGATCAATCAGTTCTTCATCCAATGGGTTGGGATGCCTTTGGATTACCGGCAGAAAACGCAGCTATTAAAGCAAAAAAAAACCCTATGGATATGGTCCCGACAAATATCATCACTTTTAAACGACAGATGAATATGTTGGGACTTTCCTATGATTGGGATAAAGAACTGGCGACGACTGATCCCAACTATTATAAATGGACCCAATGGCTTTTTATCCAATTTTTTAAGATGGGGCTATTGTATAAAAAAAACACGCCAATTAATTTTTGTCCAAAGTGTAAGACCGGGTTAGCCGAAGAAGAGGTTTTATCCAACGGAACTCATGAACGTTGCGGAACAAAGATTGAAAAAAAAGAACTGCCCCAGTGGATCTTTAGGATTACTACCTATGCGGAAAGATTACTCAATGATTTAGAGGGTCTTGATTGGCCAAAAGGAATTTTAGACATGCAGAAAAACTGGATCGGAAAAAAAGAAGGAACGGAGATAGAATTTAGAATTTTAAATTCTAAATTTAAAATTAAAGTCTTTACCACCAGGGTTGATACGATTTATGGAGTAACTGCAATTGTAGTTTCTCCTGAACACTCTTTAGCCAAAGAGGCGGCTAAAAAATCAAAAGAAGTTTTGAATTATGTAGAAGAATCTCAAATTAAATCAGATTTGCAACGGGAGGATATTGCTCGGGAAAAAACCGGGGTAAAAACTGATTTTATGGCCATTCACCCTTTGACCGGTAATGAACTACCGGTTTATGTTGGTGATTATGTTTTGGGTAGTTATGGAACCGGGGCGGTTATGGTTGTACCGGCCCATGATGGGCGTGATTTTCTTTTTGCCAAGAAATATGACTTAAAAATAAAGACGGTTATTACTAAACAAGATACAAAAGACTCAAAACCGGAAAAAATTTTTACCGACTATGGAATTTTGGTTAATTCCGAAGGTTTTAATGATCTAACCTCAAAAGAAGCAATTGTAAAGATTACCGAATATCTTAAAAAAAAGAATTTAGGAACGCAAAAAACTTCTTATCACCTGCGGGATTGGATTTTTTCTAGACAACGGTATTGGGGCGAACCAATACCGATGGTTTTTTGTGAAAGCTGTGCTAAAAAAAGAATTTCTTGGTGGACAACAGACGAAGGAAAAACCTTTAAAAAAAGCTATCAAACCATAATTAAACTAGATCAAAACATACAAAATGATCTAGTTGGTTGGTTTCCATTATTTGAACAAAACCTACCTTTGGAGTTACCATACTTAAAAAGTTATGAACCGACCGATACGGGTGAATCGCCTCTTTCAAAAGTTAAGGATTGGGTAAAAACAACCTGTCCGCACTGTGGTTCTTTAGCTCAAAGGGAAACGGATACCATGCCTAACTGGGCAGGAAGCTGTTGGTACTATATCGCTTTTTCATTTTGGGAACAAGAAAAAGCTAATTTAAAATTTAAAATTAAAAATTTAAAATTGATTGAAAATTGGAAATTAAAAATTGAAAATTCAAAAAAGTGGTTGCCTGTCGATTGGTATCTTGGAGGAGCCGAACACGCTGTTTTACACCTTTTATATGCTCGTTTTTGGACAAAAGCTCTTAAAGATTTGGGTTTATTGAACTTTTCCGAACCCTTTTTGAAATTACGGAATGTCGGGATGGTACTTGCGGAAGATCATCGAAAGATGAGTAAATCATTTGGCAATACGATTAATCCTGATGATGTTGTGGCTGAATACGGCGCAGATACTCTCCGGGTGTATGAGATGTTTATGGCACCATTTAACGCTGAAATAGCCTGGTCAA
>CAZPKD010000084.1:0-3130 GCA_964587115.1 uncultured Gammaproteobacteria bacterium
GTATTAAGCCGCTACGGTTTAAATGAGGTCACTCAAGAAAAAAGAGAATCTTGGACAATTAGATTATTTAAAACTTTTGCCAATGCTCTAAACTTCTTGCTATTTGCTTTGGTAATTATTTCTTTAGTTACTAAAGATACAAGAACCGCCACCATAATCTTAACTATGATTTGTATTAGTGTTGGGATAAAGTTTTTTCAGGAAGGTCAGGCCTATAACTCTGCCGAAGCTTTAAAATCAATGGTTAAAACAACCTGTACGGTGATCCGTAATGGACGATCCAGGGAAATTGATCTTAAACGAGTTGTTCCTGGTGATATTATTAGCTTAACCGCTGGCGATTTGATTCCGGCCGACCTAAGATTAATCGAAAGTAAGGAGCTCTTTGCCAATCAATCAATCCTCACCGGCGAATCTCTACCGGTAGAAAAACATGTTTATAGTCAACAAGAAAATATAACTAATCCTCTAGAACTGCACAATATCTGCTATATGGGTACCAATGTTGAAAGCGGCCGTGGTTTAGGGGTCGTCTTGCAAACCGGCCCCAATACTTATTTTGGTAGTTTGGCTAAAGATTTGGTCGGACAACGAATCCCCACCAGTTTTGATAAAGGAATTGATCAATTTACCTGGTTAATGGTCGGATTCATGGCAATAATGGTACCGACAGTTTTTTTAATCAACGGTCTAACAAAAGGCAATTGGTTTGAGGCATTCATGTTTGGTCTTTCCATTGCCGTTGGACTAACACCGGAAATGTTACCGGCCTTGGTCGCTATCAATTTATCAAAAGGAGCCATTGCTCTGTCAAAGAAAAAAGTGATTGTCAAAAGATTAAACTCGATCCAAAACTTTGGGGCCATGGATATTCTGTGCACCGATAAGACCGGGACCATTACTCAAAATCGAATTGTCATGATCGATAATGTCAACATCAATGGAAAGACCGACCTAAACATATTGAATTTTGCTTTTATTAATAGTATTTTCCAAACCGCCTTTAAGAATCTTCTTGATTCGGCAGTAATCAAACATGGAGAAGATCACAAAATCACAGAAATCAAAAATGATTTTCAAAAGATTGACGAACTCCCTTTTGACTTTGTCCGTCGCAGATTGTCGGTTATTGTCGAAGACAAAAATAAACAGCGGACACTCATCTGTAAAGGAGCGGTTGAAGAAGTTTTAAATATATGTTCTCAGTATGAAGTTAATGGTAAAACTTATGATCTAGGGGAAAAAGAAAGGGAAAAACTTAAAAAGATGAGTGAGAAGTATAGCCGTAACGGGTTTCGCGTCATCACCATTGCTCATCGACACATTGAAAGCGGTCATGATTTCTATACTCAAGCCGATGAAAAAAACTTAGTTTTTTCCGGGTTGATGACCTTTTTGGATCCTCCTAAAGAAAGCGCTGCCATAGCTATTAAAGAATTAAATGGCCATGGTGTGGCCGTAAAGATATTAACTGGTGATAATGAACTCGTCACTCAGAAAATTGCTCATGACGTTGGCCTTAATGTTGACAACATCCTTATGGGCTATCAAATTGAAAAAATGACTGACGAAGACTTAAAAAAAGTCGTTGAAAAAACCACTGTCTTTGCCAAGCTTTCACCAGAACATAAACGAAGAGTAATTGTTGCCCTACAGAAAACCAACCATGTTGTTGGTTTTCTTGGCGACGGCATTAATGATGCCCCCGGATTACGAGCCGCTGATATAGGTATTTCAGTTGATGGCGCGGTTGATATTGCTAAAGAATCAGCCGATATTATTCTTTTGGAAATGAGCTTAAGTGTTTTATCAACCGGAGTCGTTGAAGGGCGGAAAGTTTTTGGCAATATTATCAAATATGTTAAGATGGGCGCCAGTTCAAATTTTGGCAATATGTTTAGTGTTATCGGGGCCAGTCTTTTTGTTCCTTTTTTACCGATGATGCCAATTCAAGTTTTGGTTAATAATCTCCTTTATGATATTTCCCAAACCGCTATTCCTACTGATAAGGTTGATGATGAATATACCAGTAAACCCCGCAAATGGGAAATTAAAGATATTGGTCGTTTTATGATTTTTATTGGACCGATGAGTTCGATTTTTGACTATGCTACTTATCTGACAATGCTTTTTATCTTTAAAAGTTGGAATAATCCGTCGTTATTCCAAACCGGTTGGTTTGTAGAATCTTTAGTCACCCAAACAATGATTGTTCATGTGATAAGAAGTCGCCAGATGCCATTTTTTCAAACCTGGGCCAGCTTGCCATTGGTCTTGACAACTATTTGCGTTATTGGAACCGGCATTGCCCTAACCTATTCACCGATTGCTTCTTCTTTGCACTTCACTCCTTTACCATCTCTTTACTGGCCAATCTTGATATTTTTCCTTCTGACGTATATCCTGATTACTCAGGTAATGAAAAGTTGGTATTACAAAAAATTTGGATATCATTAAATCATCGGATCGACAAAAACCAAACGCCAGATATCTGACGTTTTTTTAAAACTGCGTTAGCAGAAAGTAAAGTAACTGAGTCAATAATGTAGGGATCAAATTTAATATTTTTAGAAAGATCAACAACTTTTTGTCTGAATTCTTCAGAAACGGGTAAAGTAAATCTCACCAATGTCATGTTGCAAAAAAAATATTTATTATTTGTATATTGTTTATCGTCGGAAAAATTAATCTTTTCTAGATTTTTATCTAAATCAAAAATGATTCGATCCAACTCTGGGTCTGTTGTTCCGATCAACGCCAAATTAGAAGGAAAAAGTAATAATCTGTAAAAATAGGTTTTAAATTGATGATGTTTGGGAATTGCTTTCTCAAAAACTTTTTTCACTTTGGAAATATCCTTTTGATCAAAATTAGGTGGATCATTGATGACTCTTACATTTTTTATTGTTAGGTGTAGTTGTTCTTGGGAATAATAATAATGATTAGCTTGAATTTCACGAAGTGGATTAACTAGATTCTTTTCAATTTTTTCTAATAATTCTCTGTGGGGGAAATGAATGCTGGTTAAACAAATTCGCGGATCGTTATCATAACTAGTCGTTGGAACCACTGTGCTAAATTTGATTGAATTCGTCTTAATTTGTCTCTCTATCTTATTTATTACCTCAAT
>CAZPKD010000085.1:0-1108 GCA_964587115.1 uncultured Gammaproteobacteria bacterium
TATAATTATGAAATGATAAAACAGAAATTGCAACAGGATCAATTTACGGCGATGAAAAGCGCCGATAAGGATAAAGTAACTGTGCTGCGATACATTCTAGCACAAATCCAAAACAAAGAAATTGAGAAAAAAGCCGATCTGACCGATGAAGAAACTGTTGTTGTTCTAAGAAAGTTTGTCAAAGAACTAAACGAGTCAATTGATGCTTTTACTAAAGGTAACCGAAACGATCTGGTCGCCGGAACAAAAAAACAACTGGAAATAATTACTCCTTATCTGCCAGCCGAAATCTCTGATGAAGAGCTGAAAAAAGAAATTCAGAAGGTCGTTGACCAAAATAAAGAAATCCAGCAAAATAACCCTAAAGCTCTGATGGGTATTTGTGTTAAAGCTTTAAAATCTAAAACCGAACCCGGCCGGATCATCAAGATACTCCAATCCCTAGGTCAATAACCAATTTTCAAGGACCAATAACCATTAAATTTTACAATTATCAATTAATTAAATTATAAACTGGTTATTGGTTCTTTAATGAAAATTGATAATTGGTAATTGAAAATTAAAGAGATGTATAATTAAGTCATGGTTGGCTTGATAAAAAAGGCTGTTTTTGTTTTAATCTTGGCGTTTTTGGCGACTTCTATCGTAAGAAATATTTATAACTACTATGACAAACAACAGTTTTATGACGGCTACAAGGACGAGTTAAAAAAAGAAGCGGCTAAAAATATTTCTTTAAAAACCCAGATGCTGAAAAAAAGTGACCCTAATGAACTGGAAAAAACCATCCGTAATAAGTTAAGTCTTTCCAAAGAGGGTGAAACGGTTGTAGTCTTGCCCGAACCGTCGCCGACTCCGATTGTTATAACTCCAACGCCAGCTCCTAACTGGATACAATGGTGGTGGCTTTTTATGAAGAATAATTAAACCAAAACTTGGCGGCTTTTTCGTTTTTGGCGACAAATACTGATTGTGAATATTGCTCCTGGTAAATTTTTTTTAGATCTTCAGGCGTAAAATCATTACTTAGTTCTAGAGGGTTCGCGGGACTTGCCGGTTTATGTTCAATAAATATTCCATGGTTGCCTTTTCTGTCGGTTATAAATCT
>CAZPKD010000085.1:1208-3087 GCA_964587115.1 uncultured Gammaproteobacteria bacterium
TGTTGCTGTTTACCATTGGGGGGAAGACGAGTTAAACAAATATCAGTATCAATGTCTTGACCTGCCTGCCACCTTCCCTGAGCCAAAGACCCACCAAAAGCAAACGCCTCAACCATTCTTAGATCTTGGGTTTTAAATATTTTTTGACACAGGGAAGGTATTTTTTGATAAACATCTCCTTTAAGATTTTCGTGATAACCAACAAGTATTTCTCTCATAGCAGGATATATTTTACTATAATTTATATTTAGTATAATTTTCTAACTAAAGTCAGGAGGTGATAATTTATGAAAGGATTCGTTGAATTTATCAGAGAGCGCGGAGTTGTTGGCTTGACGGTTGGTTTTCTTTTAGGAGGAGCCATCTCAAAATTGATCTCGTCCCTTCTTGCCGACCTGATTAACCCTTTACTTGGACTTTTATTAAGTAACACAAAAGGACTTGAGGCGGCAAAATTTACGCTTGGCGGGGCAACAATAATGTATGGCCATTTTTTAAGCGTCCTTTTGGATTTTATCGTTTTATCGCTCGTTGTTTATTTTTTTATCAAAGGATTAAGGCTAGACAGACTCGACAAGAAGAAATAAACCAACGGGCTTCAGTTAATAATAATTTTCGTTGGTTTTGTGGGACTAATGGTTGGATTAGTAACCTCAACATTTTTATTTTCCTTAAGCTGAATCAGCCCTTCCGACAACATGTTATTAAGTTGCATTACCCGACGATACAAGATATATTCGCCTCCGGCTAAAATCATAAATATTCCTACTACTAAGGTCATAATCAACATGGTGTGAGTTTTAATATAAGAAAAAATTGCCTTGTTCATTTTGTCCATATAAACAGTAAAAACTGCTAATTAATCTAATAGTAGCATATTCTACGGCTTGTCAATTGTTCTTGCCCTTTTATTAAAAAGTAAGGTTTTAAATAAATAGAAAAATACGACGGTATTTATCAAAGAAACAAGAGAGATAAAAAACAGATTATCGACGATTTTAAACAACGACTCACACCATGGCACCGCCCAACTATGATAATGATTAATAAAACTGATTATCGATAAAAAAACAAACCAGCCGGAAAGTTTTTTTCTTTTTAAGGACAAAAGAAGTAAAAAAACCAAGGGTAAAAGACTGTATCGTTCGTGCATTTTGGTCAAAAACAAAAACGAGGCAAAAGCAACAATAAACAAAGCGCTAAAAAGACTCTCGGCTGTTTTTTTGCCTTTAATAATTGGCCAGACTGCTAAAAAGCCGAATATACCAGTAATAAAATAGCCAAGATAACGATAAGATATACCAAGAAAAAAAATCGTCGTATCCTTTATTCCTTTCATTTTGGTTATCAAGACCCAGGGATTAAAAGCCCCGTTGGTGACAAAAGAAAGACTCTGGGCGGCTAGGATTTTTTCCCAATAAACTTGATATGGGTATAAAAAAATATTTTTTCCTTTAATAAATGGAAAAAAAGAAAGATGAAAAAGAACAATCATCAGTAGTAAATTAATAACGGTTTTTTTAAAACCATACTTCTTGATGAAAAGAACCCCATAAACGGGTAGGAATATTATGGCTGTTGGTTTAACCAGTAAAGCAAACAAAAATAAAACCGACGAGATAAGGTCTTTTTTTGAATACAAAAGAAAATAGGAAGACAATAAAACAAAAAGTATTGGTATGGAATCTATCTGTCCCCAAAGGGCACTGTTAAAAATAAAAGCCGGATTAAAAAGAATAAAACTAGCAGCAATAATTTGTCCCTTTTTGTTTTTAGGAATTATTTTTTTGGCAAAGAAAAAAACCATTAAAGCCATTCCCAAATCAGCCAAAATTGCCGGGATTTTCATCAGTCCGGCCAGGAAAACAGTTTTTTCCAG
>CAZPKD010000086.1:0-3065 GCA_964587115.1 uncultured Gammaproteobacteria bacterium
TGTGTTGGGTGTGTTTGGTTGGGGTTTTAGAGAGCTCAGTTTCATGTTTTTTTAACTCTTCTTTTATTTCTTTCCCCCGTTTTTTTATTTGATCGTTAACTTTTTGTTTTGCCTGGGTGTTTCTTTCTTCTCTTAACTTTTGCACTTTATGAATTAGTTCTTTTCTTTGAGCGTCAAGCAAAATTATTTTTTCAATATCAATCTGTCTATTTTTATTTTTAGCGGCCTCAATAACTTTTTTTTTATTTTCGCGAATAAAATCTATAGATAACATATTTTTATTTTATCAAATATTTTGAAGCTTTATTAACAAGTCTTTTAAGGGCAATTAGGCGATGATTGATTTTCTGATGTTCGGCTTCGGTTAACTCATCGTAGTAGCGATTAAATTTTTTGACAACAAAAAGAGAACGATAAGGATAACCGTTAGTTGGTCTTTGAGTAGCCTCTTCGGAAATATATCCTTTAACCTTTTCTTCTTCGCAAAGTTCAATTTTAAGTTTTGGGTCGTAAAAACAAACACAAACCCGAAGATAAGCCGTTCGCTTTTCTTTTGGCAAACCATTTAGTCGTTTTAGTGTGTAGTCAACTAATTCTTGGTCTGTGGCTTTGTAGCCAGGCCAACGGTGCGAGTTAACTCCAGGCTCACCGTTTAATATCTCAATTTGTAGACCACCGTCATCAGCAATGGTTGATGTTTTGGTTAGATTGGCATAATATTGCGCTTTTAAAGCGGCGTTTTCTTTAAAAGTTTTTCCGGTTTCCTCAGGTTCGTGATTGATATTAAAATCTTTAAGGGAGGTAATTTCAATTTTTTTATTCAAAGTTTTTATTCCTTTTATTAGTTCTTCTAGTTTGGCTTGATTATGAGTTGCTAAAAGTAATTTTTTCATAATGATATAGATTTTATTATAAATACATACTAAATACCGGTTGATTTTTTGATGCAACTGGTTTAAGATTAATTATGGAAGGGATCAAAAAAAACTTTTTTAATTTACCCGCCTAAATGGCGGGCTTTTTTGTTATATGAGTATAATTGAAGCCCCTAATTTTGAAAATCGCCCAATAATTCCCAAGAGAGTGATATACGCCGGACAAAGTCTCCGTCGAGAGATTTTTCTTAGAACTTGTTTTCCTGATAAACCAATATTGACTTTTAACATTGATCCAGAACCAAAAATAGATAACGTACATGAAATAATGAAGTTTAAACTTAGGAAAGTATTAAATTTAACCCAAACTAAAGAAGGGGATGTTATTTTTGCCGCCGATACAAGAACCAAAACGCCAATGATGGATAATAATACAGGCGTTTCAAGACTTATTGCAAAAAGTAAGCCAAATTCGTTAGAGGAAGTGAAAGAGACGTTTAAGGCAATGTTTGAAGTTTCAAAAAAAGATGGGAAAGCACCATCTTACAGTGTCGAAGCGGCTTCGGGCGCCTACTATTTAAACCATCGAGTCGAATTTTTTTCGGTCCAAGACTCTTGTTTAGTGGTTTTGAACGAAAAAAAAATTTCTGGAATTATTACAGATGAAGGATTCTTAAAATACTTAAAATTGTTTGATGAATTTTATACAAGCTCTCCATATGAAAAAGATGGTATAAAACGCTTGACTCCATTTAATCTTTCTGGTGGAATTTCTCTTCCGGTTTTAGTAAAAATGGGAGTTGTTGAATCGGTTCATTCTATTCCAATCGAAAGCCCTATCTTTAGAAATGTTTTTAAACACGCCGTTCAAACAGTCGCTGTTGGTATGGCTGTTGATCTGGTTGATCTATTTGGAGCTAATGGTCAAGATCTTATTAACCAATGGCCTTGGTTAAGTGGAGTCGTAGATCATTCATTAAACAACAAATCATGAAGATTTTTTTTAATTTACCGTGTTATTGAAATGATGTGCGATCGTATGGTGTTTTAATAAAATTTTGAAAAAGGTTAAAGAAATTGGGCGACTTTTTTTATGAATTTTTTGATACCAAAGTCGATGAGAATGTCGGCGGCTTTGGGACCAAAGTCACGACCGATCAGAAGTTGATAAAAACCAGGAAAAACATTTTTAGGTTTTAAATTATTTTCTTTGAGAGTTTCAAAGACCGCATTTTGAATTGTTTCTTTGTCTTTATTTTTTATCTCGGCTAGTTTTTCTGTTAATTTTGATAAAAAAGATTTCTGTTCGCTAGTTAGTCTGACATTTTTTGGCGCATCTTTTAAAAATTCAATTTTTTCTTCGTTTTTGGCATAGTTTTTTAAATAGATATTGGCAAATATGATTCTTTCCTTAAGAATTTCTTCTTCTTCTTTATTTAGGGAAGCTTTTTTTTGTTCAGTGAAAAACTTAACCAGGTCTGTTTTTCTTTTTAAAAGACTAGCAATCGTTCTAAACCTTGGTAGGAATAGTTTTTTGTTCGGCAACTGCTTTACCTGAGATAGTTCAGCTATTCTGGCAAAGTCTAAAGTTACTTCTCCTGCCTTACCTTTTGAAATCATATTTTCTAGTTTTTCAAAATAAGCATTTAAACAGCGATCATAGTCATCAAATAAATTTGGAATGGTATCGCCATATGGATTAAAATCAAGATGGGTTTTTATCGGTGTTCTTACCTGCATAAAACGAAAGACTTCAGGAGGAAGAATTCCGGCAATTTCTTTAGCCGACGATCCGATTCCTTTTGATGAAGACATTTTTTTGCCTCCGATGGTAAACCATTCATATCCACCCATAGCATAAGGGGGCTCGGTTTTTAAAATATCTTTGCAAAAATGACTGGCCACGTCATAAGAACCTCCCGCAGACATATGGTCTTTACCCGATGACTCGATGGTGACCTCAATTACTTTCCAATAAGCAGGCCAGTCAAGCTTCCAAGGAAGCTTGCCATTTTGGTTGATTGGCTCAACTTTTCCTTCATATCCACAACCAAGCGCCCATTTAACCATGTGATATTCGCATCGGTAATAAACATATTTACCATCCCATTTGTAGACGTTGGTTGTGCCGATTTTACCGCATTTTTCACAAACAGGATTATATGGGTACCAATCGTCGGCTCGATCGGC
>CAZPKD010000087.1:0-3022 GCA_964587115.1 uncultured Gammaproteobacteria bacterium
AAAATTTACAATTAAAAATTACCTTAGTTCGGGTTATTGTTTTATTATATAATTTTTTTATGGACTCAGTTTACTTTCAAGAAGTAGTTGATAGGCTTATTTTTTTTGGACTATCTTTTTTAGCGGCCGTTGCCGCAGGAGGATTAATTGCCCTTTTTATTTATTTAATAGTGATCTATCTACGTTTAAAAAAAAGGGAAAAGATATCATTGGAAATGGTTACCGTTGAGGTTCGGTTGTCAAAAGACAACGAAATCAAAACCGATGCCGCCGAACAGATGTTTGCCTCTTTGTCTTCGTTAAAAAAATCAGGCTGGCTTTCTTTTTTAGACCTAGACGATGTGATTGCTTTTGAGATTGTCGGTAAAAAGGCCGATATTAGATTTTATGTTTCCGCCCCCCATCAAATCATTGATTTGGTTGAAAAGACAATCTATGGTTATTATCCGACGGCCGATATCCGTCGGGTTGATGAGCCAAACATTTTTACCGAGGATGGAAAAGTTGCTTTTGGAGGCCTGGTCCAAAAAGAAATTAACTATATGCCGTTAAAAACTTATCGTGATTTGTCGACCGATACTTTGGCGGCAATTACCTCAGCCCTTTCTAAAATGGGCGATGAAGAAGGGGCGATGGTCCAAATTCTTGTCCGGCCGGCCAGCTCTAAATGGAAAAAAGCCGGAAAATCATATGTTTCTTCAGTTAAAAAAAGTGAAGCCAATCCAGAAAAAGCCACCTTTAAAACCGATCCAAAGATTTTGGAAAAGGTTGATGATAAATCGTCCAGACCGGGTTTTGAAACCACTATTCGTTTTGTCGTCTCAGCCAAAACCAAAGAGATGGCTAACGCCCATCTACGCAACATTAAATCCTCATTTTCTCAGTTTAACTCTGATTTAAATAGTTTGAGTGGGACTAAAGAAATTTTTAAAGGCGGCTTTATGATTAATTTTGTCTATAAGTTTTTTCCGGTTATGCAGTTGCCGTTTTTTAAATCAATTTCAATTTTATCAAATGACGAACTGGCCTCTGTTTTCCACTTTCCTAACAAAACGGTTGAAACGCCACAAATTAATTGGTTAAAAGCCAAAACCGCGCCGGTTTCTCACGAGGTTCCCCAGGACAATGGAACCTATGTTGGTTACGGTTATTATCGAGGGATAAAAAGACCGGTTTATATTGATCCAGAAGACCGTCGTCGCCACGTTTATATTATTGGAAAAACCGGCGTTGGCAAGTCGGTCCTTCTCCAAGACATGGCCATTCAAGATATTAAGGCGGGTTATGGTGTTTGTGTGGTTGATCCCCACGGTGATTTAATCGATGAAATTGTTAAATTTGTTCCGCCAGAAAGGGCTGAAGACGTAATTTATTTTGATCCATCAGATACCAGTCGGCCGATGGGTTTAAATTTATTGGAGGCCAAAACCGAAGAACAACGACACTTTATCACCACCTCAATTATTAACCTAATGTATAAATTGTATGATCCTCAACGGACCGGAATTATTGGTCCGCGTTTTGAACACGCCGTCAGAAACGCCATGCTGACAGTCATGTATGAGGAGGGGGCGACCTTTGTTGAAGTGGTGAGAATTCTTTCCGACCCAAAATATGTTCAGGTGGTTTTGCCCAAAGTTCAAGACCCGATTGTGCGGCGCTACTGGACAGATCAGATTGCCCAAACCGCGGATTTTCACAAATCTGAAGTCCTTGATTATATTGTTTCCAAATTCGGCCGCTTTGTAACCAATAAAACGATGCGTAACATCATTGGCCAGTCGGTATCGGCCTTTGATTTTAGAAAAGTCATGGATGAAGGAAAAATTTTGTTAATTAATTTATCAAAAGGTAAGCTGGGCGAAGAAAACTCCAGCTTTTTGGGGTTGGTCCTTATCCCAAAAATTCTGGTCGCGGCGATGAGCCGGCAAGAAATCCCAGAAGCAAAACGACGTGACTTTAATCTTTATGTCGATGAATTTCAAAATTTTGCTACCCCAGATTTTGCCACAATTTTATCAGAAGCCCGTAAATACCACCTAAATTTAACCGTGGCCAATCAGTTTATTGGTCAGATGGACGAAGAGGTAAAAAATGCTGTCTTTGGTAATGTCGGTACTTTAATCAGTTTTCGGGTTGGTGTCACCGATGCCTCATATTTACAAAGAGAGTATCAACCAATTTTTTCCGAGTCAGACCTAATTAATGTCGAACGCTACCATGCTTATATGAAAACGATTGTCAGTAACGAACCGGTGGCGCCATTTTCCGTGGACATGACTAAAGACATGAACAAACTAAATAGTACGGCCAATGACAAAATTGCTCAGGCAATTATTCAACTATCAAGACTAAAATATGGTCGACCAAAAGAGCTGGTGGAAGCGGAAATTACTCAAAGATCTAATTTATAAATTTTCCGCCCTAGGCGGATAAAAAATATGATGCCAAAATATAAAAGGATACTTTTAAAACTTTCCGGAGAGGCCCTTAAAGGAAAAAGGGAATATGGGATTGATCCTGACTTTATTAACTATTTGGCTCAAGAGATAAAAGAAGCTTTTGAGACTAGGGTTCAGATTGCCATTGTTACGGGTGGCGGAAATATTTTCCGCGGCCTGGCCGGTAGTAAGGCTGGACTTGATCGGTCAACCGCCGATTACATGGGTATGATTGCCACAATTTTTAATGCTATGGCCATTCAAGATAGCTTAGAAAAATTAGGACTACCAACCCGTCTACAAACGGCCCTGGAAATAAAACAGGTGGCTGAACCTTTTATCAGGCGCAAAGCAATCCACCACATGGAAAAAGGCCGGATTGTTGTTCTTGGTGGCGGAACCGGACTACCTTTTATTACGACCGATATGACGGCGGCCATGCGTTGTCTTGAACTTGGATGTGAGGCGCTTTTTAAAGCGACTAAGGTTGATGGTGTTTATGAAGACGATCCCCACATCAATAAACAGGCCAAAAAACTTGACGAAGTTTCCCTTGATGAGGTTTTTAAAAACGACAAAAT
>CAZPKD010000088.1:0-3007 GCA_964587115.1 uncultured Gammaproteobacteria bacterium
AATTGATGTTTGATGTTTGTCATTTGAATTTTATAATTTGGCTACTTGTAAAAAGTCTAGTTCCACTGGTGTTTCTCGGTCAAAGATTGAAACCAGAACTCGCACCTTACCTTTTTCTTCATCAATCGCCTCAATGGTTCCTAAAAAGTCGGCGAACGGTCCTTCGGTAATTTTGACAGCTTCACCAACAGAAAACTTTGTTTTAAATTTAGGTTGTTCTTGTTGGACAAATCTCATAATCGCCGTCACTTCTTTTTCGGAAATAGGCGTTGGCTTTAGTCCCGCCCCTACAAATCCAGTTACCCCTTCAGTTGTTTTAACCACCAACCAAGAATCATCATTAAGAATCATTTTGATAAGCACATAGCCTGGGAAGACTTTTTCGATTGCTTTTGATTTTTTTCCTTTCTTAACGACGACTACTTCTCGTAAAGGAATAACTACTTCAAAAATTTTATCTTCAACCCCTAAGCTCTTTATGCGTTGTTCCAAAGCCTGTTTGACTTTATTTTCATAACCGCTCTGTACGTGAACCACATACCATTTCCCATTAATGGCGGCCGGTGATTTTATTGGTTCCACCTGAGCAGGAATTTGTTTCTGATCTGATAAATTTTGATCCATATTCAGTAAATTACAATATCCAAATTACAAATTACAAACAAATTTAAAATATCAAATAATAAAATAGTTTTAATACTTGATAATTATAATTTGAATATTATTTGGAGCTTGGAACTTGTGATTTGTAATTTCACATCTCTCATCTCATCTTCGTCACAAGCTCTAATCCTTTAGCCAATAAAACATCTATTATACCGATGTATAAAGCAATAATCAAGGATATTCCGATAACAATTGTTGTTAATCTAATCGTCTCTTTTTTTGTGGGCCAAGTGACTTTTTTTAGTTCATCGACCACAGACTGGGCAAAATTCTGACTAGCGATTGTTTTTTTATCCATGCCAGTAGTATTTTAACATATATACTATTATTATGTCCAAAGAAATTACTCACTCGTTAATTCTCATTATTAGCCTCGGTTTATCATTTTTTTTACCTAAAACTGGGTTGGCTAATTATGATCTTCAGATTTCGGCGGGACTGTTTATAATCCTATTTTTAGCAAAAAAATTTTTGATTCCCGATTCATCAAGATCCCGACTTTTAGAATCGGTGATCTTTACTATTATTATAGTCTCACTTGTTAATACGACCGGAGGAGCTAACTCACCTTTTTTCTTTTTAATCTATTTTCTACTTTTTTCTCTCAGTTTGCTTTTGGAACCAATCACCTCGATTACCACCACCCTATCTTTAATCGCTCTTTTTCTTTTTAGTATGCCTGAAGGCCAGAATCTTAGGGGGTTACTACCGGTTTTATCACTAGCTTTTATTACCCCGTTCGCTTTGTTCATGGGCCAGGAGTATGTGGAAAATCAAAGATCAAAGATCAAATATCAAAAAACCAAGGAAGAAACGTTTCTTTTCTTGTCTCTTGTCCTAAAGAATCACCTAAAAAATATCAAGCATGCCGTAGAAAATTTTATGGGTGATCACGAGTTAGACCAGATCAAAAACGCCGTTAAAAGAATGAATAAATTGATTGAAGAGTTTGAGAAACAACAGTAAAAAATATCAAAAATCAAAGATCAAATATCAAAAACAAGTGTAAAACTCAAAGATATAATCGGTTTTGAACTTTGAACTTGGCTTTGATCTTTTAGTTTTGATCTTTGAGCTTTTTTTGTGATTTGCTTGTCCTGAGCGAAGCCGAAGGGTTATTTGTAATTTGTTATTTATGAAAACCAAACGTTTATTTATTATTAGTACAATTTTATTTTGCCTTGCCTTATTCATTCCCAGCGTCAACGCATTGAACATGGACTCTTCCAGTTATCATATTCAGGGTGGTAATGTCAACATAGGCTCAAGTACGGCCAGCGCTAGCGCCAACCTGGCGATGACCCTCGGACAATTGGCCGCTGGTAGTTTTGCCAGTTCCGGATACGTAGTCAAAGCCGGTTTTCAATATATTCACTCAATTGTTCCTTTCAGCTTTTCTATTAGTGACACTAACATCGATTTTGGCGAACTAATTTCTGAAGTGGCCAAAACAGATACGGCCAATCTACGAGTTTCGTTTGGTGGTGCTGGTAATTATCAGGTAACCGCGATTGAAGAAGGACCTTTGAGGACATATGATAACGTTCCCTTTGATGACACTAGCTGCGACACTGATGATTGTGATGAAATCACTGCTAGCGTCTGGGATATGTCCACTACTCACGGATTTGGCTATAACATGACCGGTCAAGACATCCCCACCACCTTTACTACCTGTTACAACACTAATGCCAAACTCTGTTATCGCCGCTTCCCTGACCGCACAACCACCCCAACACCAGAATCTCCTGCAATCGTGATGAGTAGTAACGATGTCACGGTTGATCTTACCTCAAAACCAAAAAATATCTATCATCAGTCGACAATCACTTTTAAAGTTAACTCTAAACCTGATCAAACTGCCGGGACATATCAAACAGTAATTAATTTTGTGGCAACACCGTCTTATTGATAAATTTTTAATTTAAAATTTAAAATTTTAAATCAAGTTTTAATTTTTAATTATTAATTTTAAAAGCGCAGATATCTTTTTTTAGACAATCGCCTTGGTTCACCCTGAATGGTTTCACCATGAAGGGTTCCTGCCTGCCGGCAAGCAGGTTTAAAAATTAAGATTTGAAAATTGAATTAAAATTTCAAATTAAAAATTGAAAATTTATGAAACGCTTAATAGATAAAATTACGGTTACTTGTTTTATTCTTTTGCTAAGTTTAATCACTGGAGCAACATCCGTGATGGCTCAACAAACTACCCTTTCCATCTCTCCACCAATCTTGGAGGTTTTTATCAAGCCGGGGAAATCAATTTTGGTCGCCTATACTTTACAAAATATTTCTGATCCGGTCATTATCAAACCAAAAACCAAACACACCCAACACA
>CAZPKD010000089.1:0-2903 GCA_964587115.1 uncultured Gammaproteobacteria bacterium
AATCGAGGATCGGTATTAATAAAAATTACTGTTTCCATTGGCCGACCATATCTTTCTTCGGTTTCAACAACCTGATTGACCAAAAAGCCCGTTTCAACTGTCGACGGAGTTGAAGATACAAAAGAAATAAATGGATTTTCCGGTTTGTTTAAAAAACCGCTTACTGTCGATCTAATTTCCTGGCAAGTTAGAGAGTCATCGGCCCAATCAGCGACAACAATTAATTTTTTCATTGGAGGAATAGACAATTTGTAAAAAAATATTTTACTAGAAAAACAATTTACCAACAAGGCTTGTTAATGAGGCTAAGGAAATAATTACCCCCATGGTAATTAAAAGAAAATTTTGCAGGCGGTTGTTTTTATACTTGCCCATTAAATCTTGATCGTTGGCAAAACGATAGAGGAAATAAAAAATAACTGGTAGAACAAGACCGTTAAGAAAGTCGGCATAAAGAGTAATCTGAAAGAGAGAAAACTTAGGCTGCATGACAAAAATAGATGCCAGAATTATCTGGAAAATAAAAAAACTGTAGAAAAATTTACTTTTTGTAAAGCCTTGATCAAGACTGCCCTCAAAACCAAAAAGTTCTGAAAAAGCATAAGCGGTTGACAAAGGGACAACCGCGCATCCTAAGAATCCCGCCGCCAATAAACCAACCCCAAAAAAAGTACTAGCTAAATTACCAGCCAATGGTTTTATCGCCATAGCCGCCTCAGCCGCTCCTTGAATTAAAATACCCTTACTAAATAAAGTGGCGGCAACGGCTACCATCATAAACATAGTAAAAATGTTGCTGATCATCGAAGCTAAATAAACCTCAAATTGCTCATATTTTATTTTAGCTAAGGTTAGTTTCTTATCTTTAATCGAACTGGCAATAATAAACTGTCCCCAGGTGGTTACCGTTGTTCCTAAAACCGCTATCGAAGTATAAAGAAAATCAAAGGACATCTTTCCTTGAGGAACAATCATTGATCTGGCCACCATAGACCAGTTAGGTTTTACTAAAATAGCCGAAAAAAGATAGGTTAAATAAAAAAACATAACAATAAAAAAAAGCTTTTCCGTGTAAGAATAGGTTGATTTAATTAGAAAAAGACAAAGGAAAAGTAGGGTAAGAGGAAGAAAGATTCGATAGTCAAGACCAAATAAAATTAGGGCTCCTTTAAGACCACTAACATCTTGGAGAACAACGCCGAAGTTAACAAGAAAAACTAAAGCGAATAAAAGGATCGCGACTTTAATTCCATAAAACTCTCTAATTAAATCAGCTAAACCCTTACCAGTAACAATCGCAATTCGGGCGCCAATTTCCTGCGAAATCGCCAAAACTAAGGTAATCGGAATTAAGGTAATTAATATTTGATATCCAAATTTAGAGGCGGCCACCGAATAGGTGGCAACACCACCAGCATCATTGTCAGCAAAAGCGGTGACTAAGCCAGGACCGGCAATAATTATAAAAGTGATGATCCGATATTTCCACTTTTCAAAAAATTTTTTCATTTAATTTTTTCAGAAATAAAAGCCGCCAACACATCAAAACTAAGAATTCCTAAAATATTTTTTTTCTCATTAATGATAGGCAAAGCTTGCAATTCATACTTAAGAATTTTTTTTAGGGCGATCTCTTCCGGACTTGTCAGGTAAACCGAAATTACGTTTTGAGTCATGAATTTATAGACCTGTTCATCAAGATTTTGAAGAATTAATTCGTGCAGGTTAAAAACACCAACCAGCTGATTTTTTTCATTAACGACATAAACATAATTCAAAAAGTTGTAATCTACACTTTCTTTTTTAATTTTATTAATAGTCTCTTTAACCGTAAAACTTGAGGGAACAGAAATAAATTCCGTGGTCATTAAGCTACCGATAGGTGTTTTTGATAGACTCATCAAGTGGAATAGTTCCAGGCGTTTTTTTTCTGAAACTAGGTTGATGATTCCTTCGCGCCGTTTTTTGGAAAGTGTCAAAAGGATATCGACTGCTTCGTCTGGATCCATAAGATTAATAATGCTGGCTGATTTTTCCGGCCTAAAATGACGAATAATATCGATTTGATAATCGATATTTAGATCACTAATAACTTGGGCGGCAAAGTTCTCGTCAACCAGTCTTAAGACTCGCCTCGTATTAACCAAATTAGTTTTTTCTAGATGATCGGCCAAATCTTCTGGTCTTAGTCTTTCTAGTTTTGTTTCTTCTTTTTTGAGCTTAACCTGGCCACGACTTAACTCAACCGGCTGAATATCAGACCACGATAAAAATCTTGAAGAACCAGATGACCCAAATAGACGTAAAAACTTGCTTGCCGGTTCATGAAGTCTAAACCAACGAAGAACTCCCAATAAACCAATATCAACACCGACAATATACCAATTGGTTTCTTCTCTTTGAAAAGCAATATCATTTACCCGAACAATTTTATTCCCCTTGATATCGATTATCTGTTTGTCAAGAAGATTTTTTAAAACGTAGAGTTCATTATCTTGCAGTTCAGCCATTAAGTAACTTTTGGCAATAATAAAATTGCCATTAGTTTTTTTTAAAAAATCGATCGGAACCACTAAGGCTTCGTTTTTCGCATTTCTTATGACTAGTTTGGTAATACGCGGTTTATCGGAAGAGAGAAAGATAAAGTCATCAAGATGACCAACTTGAATGCCGTCTTCAGTCGAGACTTTTTTGCCTCTTATTTCTGAAAAATAAAGCATTTTCTTATTATAACACCAAAAAAATATACAAATATGGTAAATTCCAAATCACAAATTACAAATCACAAGAAAAATTTAAACATCAAATGATAAAGTGTTTTGAGCTTTGAATTTTAAATTTGAAATTTTAAATTTTTAATTCCCCCTTCGCCATTTGATTAGGGGCTTCGGCGGGACAAGCAA
>CAZPKD010000090.1:0-2862 GCA_964587115.1 uncultured Gammaproteobacteria bacterium
TGTGTTGGGTGTGTTTGGTGTTTTTTTTTCATAATAATTTTGGCACGGTTAATCCTAGTACCAACTGTGCCTGTTGGTAATCATATGAGGAAATAAGCGATATTTTAAGATTAACAACAGGCACAGTTGGTACTAGGATTAACCGTGCCAAAATTATTATGAAAAAAATATGTCAAAACATAAAATAGATATCACTAAAACCGTGATGGAGAAAATAAAAATAGAGAAAATCAAGATGAAACCAAAATGGTATTTTTGGTTAGGATCATTTGCTTTTTTTTTATCGGTTGTAGGATTAACAATTTTTTCTATTTTTTTAATTAGTTTTATTACTTTTTCTTTGAGAAGTCATGGTCCAATGGGAGCGGTTCGTTACCAACAGATTATTTCCAATTTTCCATGGTGGGCGCTGATCCTAGTTGTTGCCGGATTAATAACTGGGACAATCTTGTTAAAAAAATATGATTTTTCTTACAAAAAAAATTTCTTATTTATAATCCTTGTTTTTGTTTCTGCGGTATTATTGACGGGAATATTAATAGATATATTGGGTTTTGACACTCCTTTGATCAAAAGGGGACCAATGAGAAAATTTTATCAGCAATATGGCGGGAACAACAAACAAGAATTTAACGGTAATGTTAAAAATAATGGTCGCGGGAGAAGAAATTTCCAGTAAACGTTGTTATACTTATTTTGTAAATTAATAGTTAATAAATAACATGAATAAATTATTAATCCTTATTACTACTGTTGCGTTCTTATCTGTTAACACTTTGGTTTATGCTGCTAAAAATGAAACAGGCTCTCAGGGATTAGGTCAAAGTACAGTCATCCAAGGACAACAGCAGATAACCACACCTCCTTCATCGACAGGTAGTCAAATTAAAAATCAAAATGAGGTGCAAACCCAAAACCAAGGTGAAGACTCACAAATTAAGACAAACACACAAGAACAAGAATCTAAAGAGACGACAAAAAGCGCGTCACCAAGAAGTGAAACAGCAAAAGAAAACATGAGTAATGTTTCTCAAAAAGTTGAAGAACTACTTACGACCCAAACTGAAAAAGGAGGCATCGGTGAACAGGTTAGACAGATTGCTCAGGAACAAAAACAAGCTCAAGACCAAATACAAACAGATTTGGGGAAGGTCGATAGCAGAAAAGGTTTGTTAAAATTATTAATAGGCCCAAACTATCAAGCCCTAAAAAGCATGCAGAAGCAGATGGAGCAAAACCAACTGCGTATTCAACAGCTAGAGCAGTTACAAAACGAACTAACCAATCAAGGTGACATAACTATGGTTCAGGAAACAATTCAAGCGTTAATGGAACAAAACACCGCTTTACAAAACAGAATAAACCTTGAAGATCAATCTGGTAGTTTATTGGGATGGTTTTTTAAGCTATTTACTAAATAAAGTTTTAATTATAAACATTAGAGTTTTACTTAAATTATTATGAATCCATGTTCATCTATGTTTAAACCAAACGAAGGTAAAACAGATCGAATAATTTGTGTTGTTCTTGGAGTTGTATTATTGGGATTTGCCTTATATAACCTTACCGGAATTGCTCAGATAGCGGTCGAAGTTGTGGGAATGATAGCTCTTGTTACGGGAGCAGTTGGATTCTGTGGACTCTATAAGATTTTTGGAATCTCGACACTCAAAAAAAAGAATTGAGGCGCCTTTTTTTATACTGTCTCATTTGTCTCACTTTCCTTCGGCAAGCTCAGGATAAAAGCCTAGAGATGATACAATGTTATAAGGATTAAAAGGGTCCAAACCGACAGGCTGAGCAGACTTGTCTGCTACTTGTTATAATCACTTTGTGAATAAGCATAAATATCTCGTAGTATTCGCAGGCCCTGTTGGGAGTTCAAAAACTCCGATTGCTTATTATCTAAGTTATAATTTCGGTCTACCAATTTATAATAACGATGCCACTAGGACAGAAGTGACAGAAGATCTTTTATCGTTCGATGAGGAAGAATATAGGAAACGTCGTGATAGCAGAATAAGAAAAATTCTTGGAAAGGGACACTCGTTTATTTTAGATGCAAGTATAGATAGGGAATGGGAAAATTATATCGCCGATATTAATAAATCTGGATACGAGGTCTTCATTATCAGTTTAGACCTAAGTAAAGAATTCCTGCTGAAACTTTATAAATCTAAAGGATATAACGAAGTCTATGATCGTGTGGATGAATTTTTAAAAGATCATGAGAATTTTCTTATGAGGTTTGGTAAAGATGTAAGCGTACATATTACGGATAATAACTTTAAAATGAGATTAAAATTAAGCGCTGAGAAACTAGGAGAGTGGTTGAAATTATAAGGACCAACTGGGTCTTGACTGTTATGCTCAGCACGATTGGACTCAAACCAATTGGTTTATAATTTGGATTTAATTAGCTAATGAAGTTTATCTTACCTAAAAAAATCTCCTGGTTAATTTTAATCTTACTTTTTATTTTTGATAACATTGTTTCCTATATTGCGGTTACCCAAATGCATGGACGAGAAGCAAATCATGCAATTGCTTTTATTGTTGAAAAATACCCCATACTCTATTTTTTTTGTATTCCGGGGCAAATAATCATCATGTATTTTATTGTCTTAGGGTTAACAAAATTAGCCAACAAGCTGTTTAACAAATCGAAAACAAAACCAGGGGGTTTTAAAAATATTATTTTAACTTCTATGGTTATCTATTGGGTGATTGGAAACTCTTTTATGAATTTTATGTTTATAATTGGCCATCGACTCTCCATTCCTATTTGGTATAAATTATCGTTAGCAGGGATATTGTTAGCATTAATCTATTTTCTAATAGCGTCTTGTTTTTTTTAATTTA
>CAZPKD010000091.1:0-2801 GCA_964587115.1 uncultured Gammaproteobacteria bacterium
CACTGAATTCCTGTCTTTTTTTTGGGTGTTTTTTTGCTTCCGGAAAAGATGATTCTACTTCTTCCTGAAAATTCTCGTAGTCAGAAAAAAACTGATCAAAGTTATCAACTGAAGAACCGCCTTTTAAGGATTCAACGAAGTTCTGATTGATTTTTTTAGGTTTTTGAACCTTGGTTTGGGGCATGCCAGTAGTATACTACAGGCTAATTAAGAAATCAAGAGTCTTCTGTTTTCTCAAAATTGAGGCATAAAAATAGGCGTTTTGCTTGGCCATCTGTCGGTCTTTTTCTTCCTTTATGTTGGCAAATAACTTTTCCAGGTCAGCCTCTTCCACTTTAATTCCTTCTTTGTCGGCCACGGCCTGCAAAATGAACTCAAGCTTATAGGTATCGGTTATTTCTTTAGTAAAACCTGCTTTAAGCTGTTCCATGGTTAAATTCTTTGACTTAAGGTAGGCATCAACGGTTAAACCGATTTTTTGGATCTCATCAACCTGCTGAGTTAGACGTCGATTGACTTCTTCTTCAACAATCAGATCAGAAATCTCAACTTTAGCGGTTTTAAGAAGGCTGGTTAGGACCTCGTTAAGAACTTTTTGGTCAGCCATTTCTTTGTTTTCTTGAGGTTTTTGGTCTTTGCCAGGCACCCAAATATCAGCTTTTTTAGCTTTAACTTTTGCTTCTTGAATATCCTTTTTGTAGTCGCCAAGATCAACTTCTGGTTTTAGGGCAATAGTCATTTTAACCTGCCAATCTTCGTTTTCTTTAGCCTTAAGAAGTTCTATCTTTGGCGAAGTAACGGGAACTAGATTTTCTTTCTTTACCACTTCTTCATAAGCTTTTGGAAGCAAGGTGCGAATGACCGACTGATAAATGGTTTCTTTTTGTATGTGTTTTTCCGCGACCGATTTTGGCGCTTTACCTTTACGAAAGCCTTCAATAGTTAGTTCCTGGCTTAGATGTTCAAAGGCATGAGCGTACTCTTTTTCTACTTCAACCTTAGGAATGTCAATAATGGTTTCAAGAGTATTTTTTGGTAGTTTCTTAATTTTAAAATTAAACATTCTTATGCCACTTTGCTGTCAATAATTAAAAAAATGACAGCTCCGTTGGGCATTAATAAATACCTAACGTAGCTATCAAAGTTTGTTTTGATAGCGTAGTGGTATTATAATTTTACCGTATTTTGATCTAAAAGCAATCGAACTTTTGCCTCTTCTTTTTCAAATTGAGCCATAAAAAAGCGGACTCGAGGACTCCAGGTTGGACTTTCAGAATAGATAGAAGCAATTCTTTCTACTGAGTTGGCTCCCTTATTGATATAGTTTTCTCTCAAACCTTTGCCAACCGTATCAATTGAGTCGTCCCATTTGTCAAACATAATATACCCACCACCCCAACCAAAGGGATTATATGAATCAGGTAAAATAAATTTACCAAAAGTTGATTCCAAACCACTAATAGATGGCAGCAAATAACAATCAAGATCATAGTCCTTGCAGCTCTGAATAAAAGCATCGGTAGCATCAGACAAAGGTGAAGAATAGCGTTCAAGAACTCTTTTGATGGTTACCTTTTTTATGGTAAAATTGAGAGTACTATTATTTGTACTTTGATTATAGGATAATTTAGCCGAGCCGCCCGCAGCATTTTCAGCTGAGACGTTTTTGGCAGAAAGAAAAATAATCGTTAAGAAAAGAATTATCTTAGCAATTTTTCTCATAAAAAAAATCCTAAAGCTTTTTAACAAAATGTTAAAAAACCTTAGGATCTGAAAGTATTATAGCATAGTATTATAGGATTGTCAAGTTTCATGAAAAAAACATTTTTTAGCTACAGTTTCGGCTGCCGAGTTAACCAGGCAGAAAAAGAATCGCTTGATCAACAACTATATCGTTACGGCTTCATTTCTGATATTTGTAGCCCTTCTATGTATGTCATCAATACCTGTGCGGTTACGGCTAAGGCAGAAAGAGAAGCCAGACAACTGATCTATCAACTTAAAAGAAAAAATCCCAAGGCTAAAATCATTGTCACTGGCTGCAGCGCTACCTATTGGCTTAAAAAGCATCTTAGCTTACCTGAGGCTGATTTATACCTAGATAACCAGCACAAGGCAAAACTGGCCGATCAAATAGTCCAAGGTTATTTTGCCACGGGTAAATACTTAGCCTCATCTAGGCTCTTGTTTAAGATTCAAGACGGTTGCCATAGATTCTGTACTTACTGTATTACTGCCTATTTACGCGGCAAGCCTAAATCCAGGTCAATTAAGGCAATTTTGGAGCAAATTAAGCCATTATCGAGGCAGGTTAAAGAAGTGGTTCTGACGGCTATCAATACCGAAGCATATGGCCAAGACACTGGAGAAAGTCTTGTAAAACTGACTAAAACTCTTATAGATAAGACTGATATTTCTAGGATTAGCTTTGGTTCAATTCACCCCTGGAGTGTAAATAAAGAATTCCTGAGTTTCTATAAAGCATACTTGCCAAAAAAACGTTTAGTTAATTTTTTTCATATTCCGTTACAGTCTGGGTCGGATAAAATTCTTAAGTTGATGAAAAGGGACTATACTGGTCAAAAGTTTCTAAACAAACTTAAACAAATCAAGAAGATTAACCCTTACGCATTTATTGCCACCGATGTTATTGTCGGCTTTTTAGGTGAAACTGAAAAAGAATTTCAAGAGACGGTTAACTTCTTAAAAAAAGCTCCAATTAGCCGTTTTCATATTTTTCGCTTTTCTAATCGACCAGATACAGCGGCCTACTTTATGAAAAACAAAATTAAAGAACCAAC
>CAZPKD010000092.1:0-2792 GCA_964587115.1 uncultured Gammaproteobacteria bacterium
CATAAAAGAGCCAAACTCGTTGGTGAAAAAACCTTTGGTAAAGGCTCTGTCCAAGAAGCGTTAGATTTGGGTGATGGCGCCGGTCTTCATGTCACAGTTGCCAAATGGATCCTTCCCAACGGCGATTGGATCAACGGTAAAGGTATTGAGCCAGACATTAAAGTTGACAACCAACTTCCTCAAGGAAACACGATGACCAGAGATAATGATAAACAACTTGACCAGGCGATTACCGAAGTACTAAAATAATTCCATTATGAAAAAACTGCTGGCTTTAACGGGTTTATTAATCGTTTTAATTATAGTTGGCCAAAAAGTAAAACTTCTCCCTGAATTTAGGCTGGATAGGTACATAAATCTTTCAAAAAGTACTCAACCAACTGAAAAAACTAATGAAGCAACCGTAGTTTATCAAGAATCGGTCATTACAAAAGTAGTTGAAGATACCTTACCCTCGGTCGTTACCGTAGGCATAAATAAAACTGCCATCACCAATGATTCATATAAAATAGACCTAACCGATCCTCTTAATCCTTTTAAGCTTGTCCCCGGACAAGAACAAAAAATTGAACAAAATATTGGCAGTGGTTTTGTTGTTTCCAAAGACGGTCTGATTATTACTAATAAACATGTCGTCAGCGATACCAGCGCTACTTACAAAATTTTAACGAATAGTGATAAAACCTATGCGGTGGAAAAAATTTATCGCGACCCTTTAAATGATCTGGCGATTCTAAAAGTGACCACTACCTCCGGTAGTTTTAAACCCGTTCTTCTGGGAGATTCATCACATCTCAAATTAGGCCAGATGGCAATTGCGATTGGAACACCTTTAGGAGAGTTTCAAAATACAGTTACTTCAGGAATTATCTCCGGCCTTGGTAGGGGAATAACCGCGGGATCAGCTTTTGAAGGCTATGTTGAAAAACTAGATAATGTTATCCAAACCGATGCCGCCATTAGCGCGGGTAATTCTGGCGGTCCGCTTCTTAATTCAAACGGGCAGGTAGTCGGGGTTAATACCGCCATTGCCCAAGAGGGCCAAAATATCGGCTTTGCTATCCCCGTCAACGTTGTCAAAGAACTTATCGATAATTTTAATAAACAAGGTGGATCTTTTGCCCGTCCTTATATCGGGGTCAAATACAAAATGCTTGACAAACAAAGTGCGGTTCTTAACGAGTTGGTAGAAGGAGCTTATATAACGACGGTCATCGCCGACTCACCGGCAGAAAAAGCCGACCTTCGAGAAGAAGACATCATCATTGAGTTTGATAAAAACAAGGTAAAGGGCAATGACGAACAAGCTTTGGCCAAAATGATCCTTAGTAAAAAGATTGGTGATAAAATCTCTATAAAAATTTGGCGTAATAAACAAATACTGGAAAAAACCCTCACCCTTGAGGCGTATAGCGAATAAGTAAATTATATTAAATATCAAAAATTAAAGACCTGCCTGCCGGCAGGCAAGGTCAAAGCCAAGTTCAAAGTTCAAAACCGAATACATCTTTAAGCTTTGCGCTTGTTTTTGAGATTTGATATTTGATTTTTGACTTTTTTGGCCTCCGTCTATAAACAACAGACAATACAAAACTGCTATAATATTGACTATGCCTAATCAAAATTTGCAGACACTAAAGGGTTTTCGTGATTTTTTGCCATCTGAAAAAAGAAGGCGTGATTATTTTATGGCTAAAATCATTCAAACCTTTGAACTTTTTGGCTTTGAACCAATTGAAACCCCAACTTTAGAATATGCTTCTTTACTTCTGGGTAAATATGGAAAAGAGGCCGACAAACTTGTTTACACCTTTAAAGATAGAGGGGAGCGAGAGCTTGGCCTTCGTTACGATCAGACTGTCCCGACCGCCCGCGTTCTTTCTCAATACAAAAATATCTTACCAAAGTTTTTCCGCCGCTATCAGATTCAAAATGTTTTTAGAGCTGACAAACCGCAAAAGGGCCGTTACCGCGAGTTTATCCAATGTGATATCGATATCTTTGGCAGCAATTCGCCTGTCGCCGACGCCGAGATTGTCAGCGCCACCTATTTTGCTTTCAAAAATATCGGTTACCCGCAAATAAAAGTTCTTATCAATGATCGACAGACACTTTTTGACAGTTTAAAACCATATGTGACCGAACAGGTGACTATTTTTTCCTTAATCCAGTCGATTGATAAACTAGAAAAAATTGATCAGGAAGAGGTAATTAAGGAACTGATTAATAAGGGCCTAGAAAAAACCCAAGCGGAAAAGGCTTTAAAATCAATCAAAAGAGCAACTCTATCTCCTAATCTGAAAGAAATTATTAATAACTCCGTTAGTCTAGGGGTGCCAAAAGAAACCCTTGTTTTTACCTCAACCTTGGCTCGTGGTTTAGACTATTACACTGGCATGATCTTTGAGGTTATTTTGCCCGAATTTAGTGAAAGTTCTTGTGCGGGTGGTGGTCGATATGACAAATTAATCGAACAACTGAGTGGTATTAATGTTCCGGCGGTTGGGATTGCTTTCGGTTTTGACCGGATGATCGAAGCGGCTGAATATTTCAAAATTATTCCTGATAAAAACCTAGGCAGTCAAGTTTTGGTAACGGTTTTTGGTCAAGACCTATTAAGTGCTTCTTTAGAAACCGCCTATCAGCTTAGACTAAAAGGGGTAAAAACTGAGGTTTATCCTACTATTGAAAAAATCGACAAGCAGTTAAAATATGCCGATAAGCAAAAAATTCCCTTTGTAATTATCATCGGCCCAGAAGAAGCCCAAAAAAATATTCTCAAGATTAAAAAT
>CAZPKD010000093.1:0-2791 GCA_964587115.1 uncultured Gammaproteobacteria bacterium
GATTGTTTCTGCCGCCACGACTACTTTTTGGAAAGATGTTCGTATTAACATTATCGATACTCCGGGCCACGTTGACTTTACCGCCGAAGTAGAAAGATCTCTAAGAGTCCTTGACGGTGGTGTGGTTGTTTTTGACGCTGAAGAAGGTGTCCAAAGCCAGTCAGAAACTGTTTGGCGACAGGCAGATAAATATAAAGTACCAAGACTCTGTTTCATTAACAAAATGGATAAGTTGGGGGCTGACTTTGAAGGCACGGTTGGGGAAATTGAAGAAAGACTAGGAGCCCATCCGGCCGTTATGGTCTACCCTATTGGCAAAGAGCAAGAATTTAGAGGAGTGGTTGATCTCCTAACTTTGAAGGCTTTTATCTGGGATAAAAAAGACCAATCACAAGGAACTAATTATGAAATCACCGACAAGATTCCTGCCGAAGTTAAAGACAAAGTAAATCAATCCAGAGCCAAATTAGTAGAAAAGATTGCTGAAAATGACGATGTTTTACTGGATAAATATTTAAACGGCAAAGAGATTACCGTTGAAGAACTTAAAAAAGTCTTAAGAAAAGCAACTATTGCCTATAAACTAATTCCGGTTTTTTGTGGCACATCATTGCGCAACATGGGAGTTCAACCAGTGCTGGATGCGATTGTTGATTATTTACCCTCACCGGTAGACCTGCAACAAGTTAAAGGCATTAATCCTAAAACCAATACTGAAGAAATTAGAAAATTAACTAATGAGGAAAAATTTACCGCCTTTGCTTTTAAGATTCAACTTGACCCTCATGTTGGTAAATTAATTTACACAAGAATTTATTCTGGAACTTTGGAATCAGGTTCTTATGTCTACAATATTAGTAAAGACAAACAAGAACGAGTCAGCCGTATTCTTTTGATGCATGCCAACCAAAGAGAAGAAATCGACAAAGCTTATGCGGGAGAAATTGTGGCTCTGGTTGGTCCAAAAGAAACTAAAACTGGTGATACTTTAGCCGATCCGAATTATCCGGTCATCTTGGAAAAAATTACCTTTCCAGAACCGGTTATTTCTTTGGCGATTGAACCAAAAACAAAAGCTGATCAAGAAAAACTCTCTTATACTTTGCAGAGACTGGCCGAGGAAGACCCAACCTTTAAGGTTAAAATGAATCATGAGACCAACCAAACGATTATGTCTGGAATGGGTGAACTCCATCTTGAGATTTTAGTTGACCGCATGAAACGAGAAATGGGTATGAATGTCAATGTTGGAAAACCACAGGTAGCCTATAAAGAAACTATTAAAAAAGCAGCCGATGCCGAAGGAAAATATATTAAACAAACCGGTGGTCACGGTCAATACGGTCACTGTGTTATTAAGATTGAGCCTCTACCTCGTGGAGGAGGCTTTAAGTTTATTAATAAAATTAAAGGTGGCGCCATTCCTTCTGAATTCATTTCACCAATCGAAAAAGGGGTTGTTGAAGCCATGGAAAAAGGTGTTCTTTTAGGTTTTCCCATGGTTGATCTGCAGGTAACTCTCTATGATGGAAGTTATCATGATGTTGATTCTTCAGATATTGCCTTTAAGATTGCCGGTTCCATGGCTCTTCAAAATGCCGCTAAAAGCGCCGGATTAACACTTCTTGAACCAATCATGAAATTGGAAGTAACCGTTCCAGAAGAATTTATGGGTGTCGCCATTGGTGATATTTCCAGTAAAAGAGGTAAAATCTTAGGCACAGAAAAAAGAACTCGAGCGGTAGTCATTAAAAGCTATGTCCCATTAGCGGAACTCTCTGGTTACGCAACCATTATTCGATCCTTAACCGAAGGACGCGGTTTTTTTTACATGGAACCCTCCCACTATGAAGAAGTTCCTCAACAATTAACCAGAGCGATGGTGGAAAAAAATAAGTAAAAATATCTTCTAGTATTTTCCCCTTGACAAAGTAAACAACTGTTCACTATACTGTGTAAACGATAGTTTACTAACATAAATTCAAATGACAAACATCGAACATCAATTCAATAACAAAATTCTAAATTCAAAACGTTTTGTTATTTGATGTTTGACCTGCCTGCCGGCAGGCAGGGTTTTTCTTGTGATTTGTTATTTGTAATTTGTAATTTATATCTATGACCATAGACCGTCTCGCTCTGATTAAAAAGTTCTTTAAACGTTACCGTCGCCTCCCCTCTTACTCTGAAATGCTCAAACTTTTCAATTTATCCTCTAAAAAATCAATCTATGATATTGTTCATCAATGGATCGAAGAGGGTTTTTTAAAGATTGATAAAAATAAACTCTCACCAACGGCAAAATTTTTTAGTCTCCCACTTTTAGGACTGGTTAAAGCTGGCTTTCCGATCATGGCTGATGAAAATAAAGATTACGTTAGTCTCGATGATTATTTGATCGAAGATCCTCACTCTTCTTTTTTACTTAGGGTCAGCGGTGACTCTTTAACCGGGATTGGTATTTTTGATGGCGACTATGTGGTTATCGAAAAAAGAAAAAATGCTTTTCCTGGAGATGTTGTCCTGGCGGAAATTGACAAAGAATGGACCTTAAAGATTTTACGTAAAGATCGTGGTCGAGGAAGAACTTATCTTCAAGCCGCTAATCCAAAATATCCTCCTCTATATCCCCATCAAGAACTACAGATTTTTGGAATCGTCAAAGCGGTTATAAGAAAGTTGGTCAATTAATTTTTTAAATCATATTGACATTCTAAAAGCTCGATACCGTTTTTTTTAGACCGCCTCACCCAATCTAAGGGCAACCCAAACACCAAACACACCCAACACA
>CAZPKD010000094.1:0-2790 GCA_964587115.1 uncultured Gammaproteobacteria bacterium
GAACTTCACAAACCTTTAAATGGGGTTAGAGTCATCACCGATTTGGCCTCGGCTGAACTAATTAAATATACCTCCAACGCCATGTTGGCCACCAAAATCTCCTTTGCCAATCTTATTTCCTTTTATTGTGAAAAAACCGGGGCTGATGCCGAAACCGTTCTTGATGCGGTTGGATTTGATAAAAGAATCGGGCGCGTTTTTATGAATCCAGGGGTCGGCTATGGCGGATCATGTTTTCCCAAAGACGTTCAGGCATTGCTTCATACCGGAGAAAGCTATCAGATTAATGTTGATTTTCTAAAGGCCGTTGAGGGAATCAATGAACAAGCTAAAAAAAATATGATTAAAAAAATCGTCAATAATGTTTCTGGAAAAAAAATTGCCATTTGGGGACTAAGTTTTAAACCTGATACCGATGATATTCGCTTTGCTCCCTCAGTTTATATAATTGAGGCTTTATTGAAAAAAGGTTATCAAATTACTGCTTATGATCTGATTGCCCAAAAAAATATAAGAAAAATTTTTGGCGACAAAATTAATTTTGCTGACGATCCTTACTCGGCAGTAAAAGAAGCCGACGCCTTAGTAATCCTTACTGAATGGAACGAATTTAAACAGGCCGATCTTCTTAGGGTCAAAAAATTATTAAAAAAACCGATTATTCTTGATGGTCGTAATCTTTACGATCCCGTTGTTATAAAAAAAATGGGTTTCAAATATATCTCTACTGGAAGAAAAATTGTTTCATAATACTTTATGAAAATTCTTATTACTGGTGGAGCGGGTTTTATCGGTTCACACCTTTGCAAAAGACTCATTAAAGAGAATCATCAAATAATCTGTGTTGATAATTTATTGACCGGAAATAAAAAAAACATTCAACCGCTTATTAATAATAAAAACTTTTCCTTTTTAGAAAAGGATGTTATTAAACCACTTCCTTCATCTTTAAAAGTTGATGCAATTTTTCACCTAGCCTCACCGGCTTCTCCCAATCATCATAGCAAACTAAGTTACCATTCTTTACCCATGGAAACAATGTTGGTTAATACTGTAGGGACACTAGAACTTTTAAAAATTGCTCATAAGAATAAAGCAAAATTCCTTTTTGCCTCTACCTCAGAGGTTTATGGAGATCCATTGGAACATCCTCAAAGTGAGGAATACCGTGGAAACGTCTCAACTGTCGGTCCAAGATCGGTCTATGATGAATCTAAAAGATTTGGGGAAACATTAGTGGCCTATTTTTTCAGAAATAAAAAACTTGATACAAGAATTGTAAGGATTTTTAATACTTATGGGCCAAATATGGTAAGGGCCGATATGAGAATGATTATTGCTTTTATCGATCAAGCGCTAAGCGGAAATCCAATCACTGTCTTTGGAGACGGAAAACAAACTCGCTCGCTATGTTATATAGATGATTTAGTTGAAGGATTGATCCGATTAATGTTTTATCCAAACACTACAGGACAGATTGTTAATTTAGGAAATCCTAATGAATATTCAGTCGCTGAATATGCTCAAATAGTTAAAAAAATTCTTAATTCCTCAAGTAGAATTACTTTTAGTGAAAAATTACCCGAAGACGATCCTAAGAAAAGATGTCCTGATATTTCTAAAGCAAAAAAACTTCTTAATTGGGAACCCACCGTCAGTCTAGAAGAGGGTCTGGAAAAAACTATTAAGTATTTTCAAGAAGAAATCTTATGAAAAAAGCCGTTATTATCTTACCAACTTACAACGAAGCGGGAAATATTGAAAAAATAATTACTGAAATATTCAGTATTACAAAGAATCTAACCAACTGGTTTATTAATGTTTTGGTTGTTGACAGCCATTCTCAAGATGAAACCGCCAGTCTTGTCAAAAGACTACAAAAAGAATATTCAGGTTTATATCTTTTAGAAACAGAAAAAAAAGGCTTAGGACGTGCCTATACCGAAGGCTTCACTTATGCTATCGATAAACTTTCCGCTTATCTTATTTTTGAAATGGACGCCGATCTTTCTCACGATCCCAAATATCTACCGAATTTCTTTAAAGAAATTGAAAAAGGAGCTGACTTTGTCATTGGTTCACGCTACATTAAAGATGGTAGTATTCCCAAAGACTGGGGAATACACCGTAAATTTTTCTCTTATTTTGGCAACTTAATTTTTAGATTAGGTTTTATGAATTTTAAGGTTACCGATTGGACGTCAGGTTACCGAGCTATCAAAACCTGGCTTATTAAAGATGCTTTTAATCACATAAAAAATTACTCTGGTTATGTTTTTCAGGTTGCCTTACTTGACAGTGCTATTAAAAAATCAGCCGTTATTAAAGAAATACCAATTCACTTTATTGATCGTAAAGCTGGCCAGTCAAAAATTATTTTTAGAGAATATATTACTAATAATATTTTTTATATTTTAAACCATTCATCTTTTGTTAAATATGTTATCGTTGGCTTATCAGGGGCTGTAATCGACTTTGGAATATCTTTTACGTTAATAGAGAAAGTTAAAATTGCAAAAAAACTATTTTGGCTTGTTACCGTAATTAGCGCTGAAACATCGATTATTTCTAATTTTTTTCTTAATAATTTTTGGAGTTTTTCTCATAAAAAAATTAAAGGATTTATTAGCTCAGTTATTAGCTTCCTAAAGTTTAACTTGGTATCATTGGGAGCTTTGGCAATTCAGGCGATTGGAATTCAATTCCTAACCAATATGTTTGGTTCAAAGTTATGGTATGTATATAAAATCTTTATCTTGGGTTTTATAGTTGTCCCTTATTCTTATTTTT
>CAZPKD010000095.1:0-2763 GCA_964587115.1 uncultured Gammaproteobacteria bacterium
ACCGGCCCGTTCAACCGACTTTTGAAATAACAATTATTTTTTTGTGATTTCCACGACAGAAGTGTCCGACAGGGGAATAACTCTATAATTTATACCTTCTTCTTTAAGAACTTTTTCTTTCCAACTCAGAGCTTTAAAGGTATAATCGCCAATTCGTATTGTTCCGTTCTTACGCAATATTCGCAGTTCTTCTCGCAGACTTTTTTTAAAAATAAGAGATTCGTTTTCCCTAGCAAAATGAAAAACTGCCGTATCATCTATAATGACATCAAAACTTCCGTCGTCGAAGGATGACAAGTCATGGGCAAAGGCCGCCCGAGTTTTTTCTAAACTTTGTTGGATTACTTTTCCCTTTTTTTCCTGACTGTACGTATCATATTCTTTCTCAAGGTTTAATAATCTTTCCACATGAATTTTAAAGTTGGGGTCATTTTTACGTGGAGTGACAGATGTAATATCTGTCGTAACATTTTTTAGAATGCATCCAACAGAAAGACCATTAAAACCTGAACCCAAATCCAATACATTTTTATTAGATAGATACTCAATGAGGCCCCTTTCGCTATTAAATCCCAAATCTGAAGCGATTCGGGAAAGCGGTTTAAAAGTATCTGTTGGAAACATCAATAAACGCGTTTCTAATCTAAACATTTGTGTCTGTAATTGTTCATCCGCGTTAACAGTTTGTCTTAGACCACCGCGGTTTATTGGGATACTTTTTTCGTTAGACATAATAGTTTTTTTTACGCTAATATTATAGCCCATTTTACTTTGTTGATTAAAAAAACTGAAGTTGAATACACCTCCTAGTTAGGGGATAAAGCTTGGTCCAACCCGGCCCGCTCAGCACGATTGGACTCAGACGGAAAGAACACTTAAGACTAGTTTATTATAGGAAGGTACGCTAAAATCCTCCATAAAAAAGCCAAATTCAGTTCTGGAGTTGTCATAAATTCGTGAATAGGCAACTGTTATAATTAACAAATGAATTTAAATCAAATTGTAACCCCCTTTCTACTTACTCTACTTGCTGGTTTATCAACGGTTGGTGGTAGTTTTATTTTTCTTTCAAAAAGATTTTCTCAAAAAAAATTTCTTGGATTTTTTCTTGGGCTATCAGCAGGAGTAATGATATATTTATCCTTTATGGAACTTCTTCCTGTTTCGGTAAAAGCATTAGGATTTTTGAATGCCAATATTTTCTTTTTTCTTGGGATTATCATAATTGCTCTTATTGATTTTTTACTTCCCCATCATTATTTGGAAGAAAAAATATGTAGAAAACAGCAAATAGTTGATCGAAAATTATTATCAACAGGATTAGTTGTAACTTTAGGTCTTATTATTCACAACTTTCCCGAAGGTATGGCGGTATTTTTAAGTTCGTTTTCCAACATTAAGCTTGGTGTTTTGCTGGCGGTGGCAATTGCCATTCATAATATTCCAGAGGGAATTGCCGTGGCCGCTCCCATCTATTATGCAACTCTTAACAAATCAAAAGCGATTAAGTATGCTTTTATTTCAGGTATAGCCGAGCCTGTTGGAGCAATTATTGCCTATTTTGTTCTAGGGCCGTATTTAAATCAAACAGTTCTTGCTTATGTATTTTCTCTTGTTGCCGGAATTATGATTTATATTAGCTTTGATGAATTGCTTCCTGCTTGTTTCCGAGACGAAAATGGGCATCATGCGATTTTGGGAATTATGACGGGAATGATAATTGTTTCAATAAGCCTTTTTTTTCTTTAAGTTTTTTCTTCTTGACAAGAGCACTTGAGAAGCAGTATAATGAATACGTATTCATTATTATTAGTTATAAATAAAAGAAATATCCACCACATCTTGCTTTTTGCCTTAGTAGATATCTATTGCGGCTCAAAGAGCGATTATTGGTGGACTTAAGAATTTATATTTCCTCATCTTATAAATTCGGAAACAAATTCTAAAGGGGGTGAAAAAATATGCCAGCATTTGATGGAATAGGACCACAAGGAAAAGGACCGTTAACAGGACGAGGAATGGGAACATGCAAGGGAGGGGTTGGCCGACAAGGAGGAATGGGAAGAGGATTCGGTCGTAGAATGGTTCGATGTTGTGACCGAATAGGTCAAGAACCAACAAAACAAGACCTTGAAAATTACAAGAATAATCTAAAACAAGAACTTGAGGAAGTGGAAAAAGAAATAAACGATAAGAAGTAAAAGTGAAAAAGAGCCCCTGCTTAGTTAAAGACAAAACGATTTAGACTAGGCGGGGACTTTACTAGTTATTTTACCAAAAAATATATGAGACCAAAAATCAGACGTTGTTTACGATTTAAGCCCAATGTTTATTACTTTAAGCCACAGGGTATTCCTTTACGTTACCTTGAAGAAGTGGTTTTATTGCCTGACGAGCTTGAAGCACTTAAACTTTACGAGGTTGATGGATTGGACCAAAAACAGGCGGCTAGTAAAATGATGATTTCCCAACCAACATTTGCTAGAATTCTGGATAGTGCGATAAAAAAAGTGGTTTCGGCAATTATTAAAGGAAAAGCAATTAGAATAGAAAGGGGTGATAAAAAATGGCATATAACTTAACTCAAGATGCAGAAAAAATGAATGAAAAAGGAAAAAATCTGGCTCGGGCCAGACAGTCTCTTATTGAAGAACTGGATGCAATCAATGTTTATGAAGAACGGTTTCAAGCAAGTAAAGATGAAAAACTAAAAAAAGTGGTTTCGGCAATTATTAAAGGAAAAGCAATTAGAATAGAAAGGGG
>CAZPKD010000096.1:0-2745 GCA_964587115.1 uncultured Gammaproteobacteria bacterium
AAATACGACCAGAAGAAAACTTGCTGGCAAGATCAAGTGCATTGTTAAATGTATTTTTATCAAGAACAATTTTCATATATATAATATATCGTCGTAATAGTGAGTGTGTATAAGTGTATAAAATAGACAATAGATTTTCAAGACAAATAAAACCGAAAAAAAAGAGGGCGAACAAGCGGTGGATATCATGTAGACAGACCAAGAGGAGAAACAATTCGGTCAACCTCTTGTTTAAAGGCAGGATTTTGGGAAATCAGGCGACTGATTTTTTCAGTTCCATGAATAACCGTGGTGTGGTCTTTGCGGTTGAGGGTCCGGGCGACCTCTTCAAGTTTCATCCCCAGCCGGTGGCGTAAAACATACATAATTAGTTGTCGGGGAAGGACAATCCCGCTTTCCCTGGTTTCCGATTTAACCCTAGATTGTTTAACGTTGTAATAAGAACAGACCGCCCTAATTACATCGGTCGGAGAAACTTTTTTTATTTCGTTTTTTGTCCTTTCGGCAAAATAATTAAGAACGGTTTCCGACAAGATCTTTTCTTGTTTGCCAAGAATTTTTGCGTATATAGAAAGCAGGGTTCCCTCAAGGGCACGACCATCCTCAACCCGCTCAGCAATTAGTTTGGCGGCCTCAATATCAATTTCAATATTTTTTTCCTTGGCCTTGATAAGAAGAATGGCCGTTCGTAATTCAAAATCAGGGGCTTGAATATCAATGATTAGGCCGCCAGAAAAACGGGACCGCAAACGGTCCTCGAGGTTTTTTATTTCCTGAGGAGGCTTGTCTGAAGTCATAATTACCTGGCCGCCCGCCGAGACAATTGAGTTGAAGGTGTGGAAAAATTCTTCTTGGACGGCCTGTTTACCGGCGATAAACTGAACGTCGTCAATAATTAAAAGGTTAAGTTTGCGATATTTTTTTCTAAAGCCGGCTGTGGTTCTTTCCCTAATTGATTCGATCAATTCGTTGGTAAAAAGGTCTCCGGGAGAAAAAAGAACCCGCTTTTCGCCGTTATTTTCAATGATTTTATGGCCAACCGCCTGGGCTAAATGAGTTTTCCCCACCCCCACCCCCCCGTATAAAAACAAAGGATTATAAGCGCTGCCTAGGTTGTCTACAATCGCCTGGGCGGCCGCATAAGCCACCTGATTGGTGGTGGAAACGGCAAAGTTATCAAAACGGTAGCGGCGGGAAAGGCCAGCGCGCACCGCCAGATCGTCGGCCGTCGGCTCATAGTTTAAAAGCGGTGAGGCGGCCGGTTTTTTTGGTTTTGGGGCGAGGGTGGTTAGTTTTACCTTAATGTCTTTTTTAGCAAATTCGGTAACAATCTTCTCAATTTCAGGAACCCTCTTTTCCAAATATATGCGAAGACCGGTGTTGGTACAGCCAAGGGTAATTTCTCCGTCAACCTGACCGACAGGTTTAAGTTGTTTTAAAAAAGACAAAAGGACGGATTTTTTTTGTGAAGAATTATTATCAAGAGAGCTGATAAAATCGGCCCAGAGAGAAATTTGCATAAATGTTTAATAATAATTGTGGATAACTTGTCCACAAATAATAAACATTTTCACATGAAAAATCAAGAGCAATTTGTTATCCTTATTTCATGGAAAAATTTATTTTGGACACTAATATTTTTTTTAATATGGCTCCGGGGGTAGGATTGGGAAAAAAAACTGAAGCGGTAGTTAAAAAACTAACCGCCCTTATCCTCCAATTGGAAAACCGGGCCGAATTTTATATGCCGCCGCGCGTGGTCGACGAATTTCTCTCATTTTTTGACAATAAAAACCAGCCGTTTATAAAAGATTTTTTGTCAGCCGTGACCATAAAATCACCAACAGTGGCTAATAATAGTTTTCCAGCCAGTGTTTTTTATCGGTTGATTGACGAAACTCGTCAAAGAAGCTATCGGGGTTTGGCACTTGGAGAGGAAGAGATTAAAAAAGCAGGACAACTGTTGATGGGCAAAGAGAACCTTAATAAAAAAGACTTTGAAATGACGATTGGCCCGGTGGTTAAAAACTTTCGGGAGAGATATCGTCAAGCGACCCGGGTTGGGTTTTTAGACAGTTTAGCCGACCTAGACCTAATTGTTTTAGCTAAAGAAACAAACGGAACCTTAATTACAACCGACGAGGGAATTATTGTTTGGGCAAGACTCTTTGGCATTAAAGAGATGCCGGCTGAGATTTGGCAGCGACGTCTTGACTCTCTTCTTCATCAGGAATAAGGGTTGACAACCAATCAACCGCCTTGTCAGTAAAACTTCTTTGTGGCTTTTCCTGGTAAATTAAATGCTCAGAAAGAATCGAAAGAAGGTTGCTTTTTATTGTTTCGTTAGGGACGACTAAATAAGCGTGATAAAAATATGGGGCGTGACTGACAATCGTCAAGACATAAAAACCAAAGCGTTTACGAAAATAAAAATGAGATAAAACCTCCCACCGAAGAGTAATTCCCGCCGTCTCAACACCAAAACGGGTAATTTTATTCTCTACTTCGGGCGGCGGCGTAATTGTCAGGACATAAAAAAGAAAAAGCAAAGCCCAGATAGGGATAAGCAAGATTTTATCGCCAAAAAAGAAAACGATCAGCGATAAAAGTAAGGCAACCGCCAAGAAAAAGCGCAGTATCAACTTACCTCTTTTTTTATAGGCACGCAGAGGCGCCTTCCAGGAAAAGATTACCTGGGGATTGGTTTCTGGCAAATCATTCATACTTTTTATTGTCAACTTTTTA
>CAZPKD010000097.1:0-2714 GCA_964587115.1 uncultured Gammaproteobacteria bacterium
TGTGTTGGGTGTGTTTGGTGTGGGTTTTGCTAAACTTTTTTTTTCAAATCGTCGTGGAGAATTGATGAAAGAGAAAAAGAAACAAAACCAAGCTTTTCCTTGAGATGATCAACCAAAACTCCTTTACCGCAGGCGATCTGACCAACAACGCCTAGATAAATTTTTTTTGACATGAAAAAATTGTACAAGAAAAAAAAAGTTTAGCAAGAAGAAATTCAAACATCAAATAACAAGTATCAATTCATATTCCATAAATACGATAGATAAAATTAAATATCTCTTTCTGCCAGATAAGAATTACTAGCATTCCCAAAATCAAAAATGGCCCAAAGGCAATTTTGCTTTTTAATTTTTTTCGCTTAAAAATAATCAATATTAAACCAATAATCGCTCCCAAAATAAAACCACAGTATAGAGCTAAAAAACCGGCTTTAAAACCTAGGAAAAAGCCGATAACAAAGGCCAGTTTAACATCACCAAAACCCATCCCTCTACTTTTAGTCAACCAGTATAAGATAAGAATCGGCAACATCACCACAACCCCAGACTTAAGAAAATTCCAAATTCCAAATTCCCCCACTACGCCAAGGCTTCGCTGGGCAAGCAAATGAATAAGTAGTGAAGAAATAAAAAAAGCTATCTGCATAGAATCGGGAATAATTTGATATTTTACATCAGCAAAAAAAATCACAATTAGCGTAGAAAAAAGACCTAAATATGAAATAAACCGCGCTAATTGAATTAAAAATTCAAAATTAAAAATTGAGAATTGATTTAAAATTTGGAATTTAAAATTAAAAATTAAAACATAACTTATTCCTGTTAAAAGTTCAATTAGTGGATACTGCCAACTTATTTTTTTCCCACAATAACGGCACTTGCCCCTTAAAAATATAAATGATAAAACCGGAAAAAGATCGATTCCATTTAGTTTGTGCCGGCAATTATCGCAGTGTGACCGACCCATAATTGACTGTCCCTTAGGTAAGCGATCAATTAAAACGTTAAGAAAGGAACCGATCGCCAGGCCAAAAACAAATACGTAAAAATATATCAACATTTAATTTAAAATTAAAAATATTCCAATTTCAAAAATCAAGAAAGATATTTTTTTTAACCTCGTCCTGAGAAAAAGGACCAATTAAACTAAGGTTCAATTTTTCTGGTTTAAAAATATCAATAGCAACATCGGTAATATTTTCCAGTTTTACCTCGTCGATTTTTTTAATCATCTGAGCCAATGACTCAGCCTCGCCTTGAAGCAACTGTTTATTACTCATACTGTAAGCAACGTTAAAAGAGTCTTCCATTGATAAAAGCAACCGACCCTTGACAAGTTCTTTTGCTTTAGTTAATTCTTTTTCTGTCACTTCGCCTTTAATTATTTTTTTATGTTCCTGGAGAATAGTTTCTACGGCTAATTTTATTTTATTAATATCATTGGTAACGCCAGCTTGAGTAACAAAGTTACCTACATCGTGGTAATATTCACGACCGCTTGAAATATAATAACAGAGACCTCTTCTTTCTCTTACCTGGATAAAAAGCCTTGATGACATGCCTCCACCTAAAATAATCGATAATAAATTTAAAGCATACTTTCTTTTATCGAAAAAAGAAAAAGCCCTAAACCCTAAGCAAAAATGGGTTTGTTCGGTTTTTTTTTCACGGACGTATATTTCAGGAATTAGTTGGTTTTCGCTAACTTTTATAAAGTCATTTTGTTCTCGACCATGCCATTGAGCAAATTTACTTTCAATTATAGAAGTATAATCTTTTTTACCCAACCCACCTGCTACCACTAAGACCGCATTTTTTGGGCTATAAAGAAGCCTTATATAATCAATAAATGTCTGACGTGTAAATTTTATTACGGTGTTTTTTGCGCCCGCTATTTCATATCCAAGAGCATTGTTCTTGTAAAGCAAAGACTCAAATAACTCGCCAACTTTTTGTTGAGGAGTGTCTTGATACATGTTTATTTCTTCAACAATTACTCCTTTTTCGCGATTAATCTCTTCTTCGACTAATAATGGATTAAGAACCATGTCAGAAAGAACATCTATCACTGTATCAAAATGCTCGTTTGTAGATTTTATCCAATAGCCCGTGTGATCTTTTGAGGTAAAAGCGTTAAAAATTCCACCTAAACCTTCAATAGTTGAAGAAATAGTAAATGAGTTAGGAAACTTTTTTGATCCTTTAAAAGCCATATGCTCAAAAAAATGAGCAATCCCATTGTTCTTTTCATTTTCATATCTTGAACCCGCCCCTACTAAAAGTAGAGTTGTTAAAGTCGGAAATGTTTTCGTATCAACCAGCATTATTGTTAATCCGTTTTTTAAGGTATAAACCTGAGGTTTTATTGTCATCATAACCATATAATTTTACTTTAAACCCTACTTCTAAACAAGAGTGACATTTTTCTGATAATATTTTTTTATGTACTATGTTTATGTTCTTTTGAGTTTAAAAAACTATAGATTATATGTTGGATCAACCAGCAATTTAAAACAAAGAATCAAAGAACATAATCAAGGAATTGGAGGAACCTATACCAAAAATAATCGACCCTTTAAATTAATCTATTATGAAGCATTTATCTCAAAGAGTGATATGTTAAGTCAAGAAAAATTTTATAAAACTGGTTATGGAAGAGAAGTTCTTCGTGGTAAAATTAATCATAGTTTGAAAATTGCCCGGTCGTCTAATGG
>CAZPKD010000098.1:0-2595 GCA_964587115.1 uncultured Gammaproteobacteria bacterium
TGTGATTGTGATTGCAGGTGTAGCACTTGTTGCCTTCTATGTTTACCATAAGGTGTCGAAGTTTAGGAAGAGAAACAAAGGTTAAATCAAAGATCAAAACGCAAAGATCAAAGTCTAGCTCAAAGTGCAAAACCGAATAATTACATCTTTACGCTTTGCGCTTGTTTTTGATATTTGATCTTTGAGATTTGATCTCTTCTTGTAAATATCTATCTTTCTTTTTACTTCAAAACTTGCTATAATGTTCGGTTAACTATGTTTAATCTGAGGTCATCTTTCAAACCTACTGGTGATCAACCGCAAGCGATTGAAAAACTGGTCAAGGGCGTGAAAAAAAACTACAAAAACCAGGTTCTTCTTGGCGTAACCGGCTCAGGAAAAACTTTTACCATGGCCAATATAATCAAGAAATTGAATATGCCGACTTTAATAATCTCCCACAATAAAACTCTGGCCGGCCAACTTTATCAGGAGATGCGTGACTTTTTTCCTGAAAATGGCGTGTCTTACTTTGTTTCTTACTATGACTACTATCAACCTGAGGCATATATGCCCCAAACTGATACCTACATTGAAAAAGAAGCCGAGATTAATGAGCTGATTGATAAGCTAAGGTTACAGTCAACTACCAATATTTTGACTAGAAACGATGTTGTCGTCGTCGCCTCAGTTTCTTGTATCTATAACATTGGCTCACCAAAAGAATATGGCAGTTATGTCTTGGAAATTAAAAGAGGTGAAAAGACTGATTGGAATAAAATAGCATACCAGTTGGCCAAGCTTCATTATGAACGCTCTGAATTTGATTTTAATCGCGGGACCTTTAGAATTCGCGGCAACGAAATGGATATTTACCCGGCTTATGAAGACTGGGCTTACCGAGTAACCTTGACCGGACAAAAGGTTTCTAAATTTATTCAGATAGAACCCTTAACCGGTAAACAAACAAAATTGGTCAATAATAAAAAGATTATTATCTATCCGGCCAAGCACTTTATGACCAATGAGGGTTTATTTAAAACCGCCGAACCAACAATCCGTCATGATCTTAAGATTGAATATGAAAGCTTAAAAAAACGAGGTAAACCTCTTGAGGCAGAACGACTTTTAAAAAGAGTTAACTATGATCTTGAACTAATTAAAGAGGTCGGTTATGTCAACGGAATTGAAAACTACTCACGCTATTTTGACGGCCGCAACCCAGGCGATCCACCCTACAGTTTAATCAACTATTTTAAAGAGGCTTATGGAGATAATTTTTTGATCTTTATTGATGAATCACATATGACTGTACCTCAGATCCGCGGTATGTACAACGGTGACTACTCGAGAAAAAGAATTTTGGTTGATTTTGGTTTTAGACTTAGAGCTGCTTTTGACAACCGACCAATGACCTTTGACGAATTTTATAAATCTGTTCCTAAATTAATATATGTTTCGGCAACACCAGATGAATGGGAAATAAATAGATCAAAAATCAAAAATCAAAGATCAAAAAAAATACACACCAACATTGTAGAGCAACTGGTGAGACCGACAGGGATTATAGATCCGAAAATATTTGTCAGACCGTCAAAAAACGAAGTTCTTGACTTGATTCCGGAAATTGAGAAAAGAGCCAGTCGTAAAGAAAAGGTTTTAGTAACGACCTTGACAAAAAGGATCGCCGAAGATCTAACCGCTTATTTGAAAGAAAAAAAAATTAGAGCTGAATATCTCCACTCTGATATTCAAACCTTAGAAAGGTCTGATGTTCTCGATAATCTGCGAAAAGGAAAATTTGACGTTTTAATTGGTATTAATCTGCTGCGTGAAGGTTTAGATCTACCAGAAGTTTCTTTAGTGGCCATACTGGACGCCGATAAAGAAGGTTTTTTAAGATCAAAAACCGCTCTTGTTCAAACCATGGGCCGAGCCTCTCGTAATATTTCCGGTCAAGTAATTATTTATGCCGATAAAATGACCAAATCGATAAAGGGGGCGATGGAGGAAATTGATCGTCGTCGTAAGTATCAGATTAAATATAACCGAGAACATAATATTGAACCAAAAACCATTTATAAACCTTTAAGAGAAAGAATTGTCCAGGCTGAAGAAGTTAACATTGGTCAGACAATTCTAGTCAAGGATAAAGTAACCCGGGAATATTTAGACAATATTAAACCAGCAGGATTAACTCCTTACGATAAGAAGAGATTAATTTCTAAGCTAGAAAAAGAGATGAGACAACAAGCGCAGGATTTGAACTTTGAGCTGGCGATAGAAATAAGAAATAAAATCAAAGAAGTTAGAGATTAAAATTCAAATGACAAACATCAATTCAATCGCCAATATCAAAGATCAAAACTTAAAGATCAAAGTCAAGTTAAAAGTTAAAAACCAAATAAATAGATCTTTACGCTTTGAGCTTGTTTTTGATATTTGATCTTTGAGATTTGAGATTGCTTGTAATTTGTTATTAAGAATATATGGACAAAATCATTGTTAGGGGGGCTAGGGAGCATAACCTGAAAAACATCAACGTCGAGATTCCGAAAAATAAGTTTGTGGTGATGACGGGTATTTCTGGATCTGGCAAGTCATCTTTGGCATTCG
>CAZPKD010000099.1:0-2443 GCA_964587115.1 uncultured Gammaproteobacteria bacterium
GAGTCGGGGCGTTAAATAATAATTCTCAACTTGATTTTGTCCATGGTGATATTATAATTGTTGATGAAAAAAATTGTGAACTTAAAAAAAAGAGGCCACGAGCTTAAAAGATAGCTCTATTTTTCAGATTTATCTCAAAAACTTAAGTCAGGGAAAAATGATTTCTACTCTTGTTCATCATTTGACCATTATGATGAAGAAAAAATTTTTTTACAAAGTCGGGCCTTTTGACTGCTCTCTTCCTTATGCGGGCAATGTTGATTGGTTAATTAGAGCCGTTCGTATTGGAAATTTTGCAAGAATTCCCAAAATTTTATATCGGTACAGAAAACATCCAAACACAAGAAGAGAACTTGATCCAAAAAACGGTATTGAAGTGGAAACCATTCACAGATTAATCGCTTCAAGGTATGTCTAGAATTAGACAATCTCATATGGATTCAATTGAAGATATCCTAAAAAAACAACTTTTGCCATTACTTTAGAACATCATAGTTGGTATAATTTTATATGAAGATACTTTTTGCCGTCTGGGAACTTAATCCTTTTTTTCATGTTGGTGGTTTGGGAGATATCGCTCGATCACTTCCTAATGTTCTATATTCTCAAGGCGTTGATATCAGAGTAATTTTGCCCTACTATAAGGCCCTAAAACTTTATAAACAAAAACGGGAAAATATCCGTAAATTTACCGTTTATTTCGACGGAAAAAAAGAAACGGTAAAAATTTTTAAGATTCATTTTTTGAATTCCTCTCTCCCCGTGTATCTTGTAAAAAACGAAAAATATCTTGATGTTCCTTTAAAACCTACCGATACTTTTGCCTTTTTAAATTTGGTGGTGGTGGAAATTTTAAAAAATAATTATTTATCATGGCAACCAGAAATTATTCATTGTAATGACTATCACACTGCTCTTATCCCTTTTTTGGTTAAACATAATCATCTCAAGTACAAAACTCTTTTAACCATCCACAATCTTAACCATCAAGGTAAGGCTCATCCAGACACGGTTGTAAAGATGGGAATAAATCCAAAAGTATGTCGAGTTATTAACTGGGAAATCAAGAAAAAACAAATTAATTTTCTTCTTGAGGGGATTATCCATGCCGATAAGGTTAACACTGTTTCACCAACCTATTCTAAAGAGATTTTGGCTGAAGAATATGGGGCGGGCCTAGATGAAATTTTAATAAACGAAAAACAAAAAATATCAGGTATTTTAAACGGGATTGACTATGATTTTCGCTCTCCCCAGATGAATAAAAGTATTTTTTATCATTATGATCTTAATTATAAAAACGTCAAAAATAGTACTTATAAAATTTACCCTCCTATTGAAGGCAAAAAATTGAATAAAAAAGCCTTTCAGGAAAAGTTGGGTTTTCAGGTCACCGACGATCTTCCTCTGATTGGTTTTATCGGTCGTTTTGACAACAAACAAAAAGGGTTAGATATTATGCACAAGATGCTTCTGCGTCTTAACATGAAAAATTACCAGTTTGTTTTCTTGGGTCGAGGTAATCATGAATGGGAAGAGAGGTTTAATTGGTTTGCAACTTTCTATCCAAAAAATGTTCACTGTCAATTCGTTTTTGACAACCACCTAGCTTCGCAAATCTATACTGCCTCTGATTTTTTACTGATCCCTTCTAAATATGAACCCTGTGGACTGATTCAGATGATTGCGATGCATTATGGCACCATTCCTATTGCTCGGGCCACTGGCGGCCTTAAAGATTCAATTACAGATGGAGTCGATGGTTTTTTATTTAAAAGATATACTTCTTTTGATCTTGAAAAAAAACTGAAAGAAGCCGTAAAAATTAGAAAAAATAATAAAGAAAAATTCAATAAAATGATTTTTTCAGCCATGAAAAAAGATTTCTCTTGGGACAAAAGTGCTAGAGAATATTTAGTTCTCTATCAAAAAATGATAGACAATCAAACTTAAAAAAATGGATTCTGTTAAAGATATTTTAAAAAAATTTAATCCTCTTGAAGACCGTTATGTCTCGCGTGAGTTTCAATCTTTTGGCGTCTATTTGGCCCAAAAGCTTGAAGATGAGACCCGAACGAGTCTTTATATTAAGTTTGCCAAAACTATTCCCCGCCCGATTCTCGAACAAGCCTTGCGTTTTGTCGTTGACGCCAATGCCAAAAAAAAAGGGGCTCTTTTTATGTGGAAACTGAAAGAACTAGGAGCTTTTAAGAAAAAGTAATTTTAAATTTAAAATTTGAAATTTTTAATCAAATCTTAATTTTTAAGTCTTAATTTTAAAAATTAATAATTAAATCTTTAAAATTGATTTTAAATTCTAAATTTCTAATTGAAAATTAAAAGTATCCGTATCCCCAATAACTGATTTTATCTATTCCTTTTTCTTTTAAAAACTCTGTTTTAATTTTGACCGATTCTTCGTCTTCAAACCAAACTATGTGCA
>CAZPKD010000100.1:0-2379 GCA_964587115.1 uncultured Gammaproteobacteria bacterium
AAATTCATAAAAAATAAACTATTTTTTATGTTTAGTTTTTTGGCGACTGTTTGCATTTCCTCTCCGATGACACTGGCTTTCCAATCCTTAGTTTTTTCTAGGTTTTCATAAACGTTTTTAAACATTTCTTTGTTTTTTGAAAGATCAGTTTCGTATTTTTCTGGCACCTTGAAAAAAAACTCACACAGAGGTAAATAATCAGATAGTTTTTTTATTCTTTCCCGGATCAAAGGAATTGTCTTAGCAACTATTTCTTGAGGAAGTTTATTTTTGTAAAAATTTGTAATTTGTAATTTTAAATTTGAAATCGGCATTTGCCGTAAGTATTCTCCGTTCATCCACTCCAGTTTCACCGGGTCAAATACCGGCGCGGTTTTCTGGACATCTTTAATGTCAAAAACCGAAACATATTCATCAAGCGTAAAAATTTCTTTTGCCTGAGGATGGCTCCACCCCATTAACGATAAATAGTTCAGAAGGGCTTCGGGTAAAATCCCTTTTTCTAGGTAGTCTGATGTCCAGACCGGGTTTTTTCTTTTGGAAAGTTTTGATTTGTCAGGGTTTCTTAATAAAGAAACATGGGCAAACAAAGGCAATGGCCAACCAAAAGCTTCATACAAAACTATGTGCTTTGGTGTTGATGGAAGCCACTCTTCTCCCCGGATTACGTGAGTAATTTTCATCAAATAATCATCAACTACCACCCCCAGATGATAAGTAGGAAAGCCGTCTGATTTAAGTAGTATTTGATCGTCAAGATTTGAGCCCAAAACCGTAATCCGGCCGCGAATGAGATCATCAAAAGTTATTTCTTTGTCAGGAATAAAAAATCTGATAACATACTTTTCTCCCTTGGCAATTTTTTTCTTTACTTCATCTTGATGATAATAACAATGTCGGTCATATTTAGGAATTTTTTTCTCGACTTGTTGTTTTTTTCTCATCTCATCAAGCCTCTGCGGAGAACAAATACAGTAGTAAGCCCTGCCTTTTTTTACCAGTTCTTCAGCATATTTCTTATATATTTCAAGTCTTTCTGACTGACGATAAGGAGCATATGGTCCGCCGACTAAAGGTGACTCATCAGCATGAAGACCAATTCTTTCCAAGGTTTCCAACATCCGCTTTTCCCCCCCTGCAACTAAACGAGTCCTATCGGTATCTTCGATACGGATAATAAACTGGCCTTTATTTTTTTTAGCCCAAGCATAGTTCATTAAAGCCGTCGAAATACTCCCCACATGGATATCTTTACCGGTTGGAGAAGGAGCGATCCTGGTTCTAATCATATGAGAAATTATATAATAATGAAGGGAATTTTAAATTTGAAATTATGTTTGTGTATAAATACTGTTATAAATGCGGAGGCAACTTAACCAAAAAATCGTCGAATTTGCTTATATGTAATGATTGTGGCCTTCACCTTTATATTAACCCTGTCCAGACTACGACCGTTATTTTTGAAAATGAAAAAGGAGAGATCCTTCTTGTCAAAAGAAAATCTGACCCAAAAAAGGGTTTTTGGGATTTACCAGGCGGTTTTACTAACTTTAATGAAAGTTCGGAGCAATCATTGGCGAGAGAAATTAAAGAAGAATTAGGAATTGGCTTGAGAAAATATTCATATTTAACTTCTTATCCTGACCGCTATCTTTATAAGGGGCAAAATTATTACACCGTCAATCTTTTCTACGTTGCCAGAATCAATAAGAATGACCAAAATAAAATATCACCTCATGATGACGTTACCGGATTTAAATTTTTTTCAAAAGATAATATCCCTTGGGAAAAATTGGCCTTTGTTTGCCTAGAAAAAGTTCTCCACTTTTACTCTTTGGCGCAACAATCACACTCGCATTTACCATTTTTACACTGACAGTCGTCTCCACAGTTACAACCTTCACATTCACAATTATTAACGGCTTTAGCAAAGTTTTTTTCAATTACTCCCCAGTTAAGATTTTTAAAAAAAACATCAATATAGCCACCCCGATTAGCACCATAGTCAATAAAATAAGCGTGCTCATAAGTATCAAGGGCAAGAATTGGTTTGGCTTTCCAGACTAAAAATGTGTTTTGTGAATCGCCCAAATAATTAAATAGTCTTTCTTCCCGGCTGTTCCAGGCCGTCCACACCCAACCCCGAGCAGCAATAGCTGTCGCCTTAAGATCTTTTTTATAACTTTCCAGAGAACCAAAATCTTTGACTATTTGTTCCAATAATTTTCCTGTTGGTTGACTACTCGTCGCCCCCTTTTTATGACCAAGGTGAGAAAAATAAATTTCGTGATTAACAACACCACCCCAGGCAAAAGACAGCTCCGTCTTAAGTTCTCGCAGCTTAGAATAAACTTGGTTAGCCGCCCCATAATCTTCATC
>CAZPKD010000101.1:0-2377 GCA_964587115.1 uncultured Gammaproteobacteria bacterium
AAAGGTTTGATATCATTTGAGGCGTTCATACTATTAGTTATTTTTATTTTTTTGGGTTCAGACAACTGGGAGTAAGACGTAAATTATTTTTTATGAGATGAAGATAGGTGTAATGACGATCCTCTGAGTTTTGGTATAGGTGGTTTAACGCGTCCCAAAAAGGATGTTGCCAATGGTTGTAAAAATTTAGTTACCTTAACTTCAGGAATATTATTTTGATCAATGAAATCTGTTAATGCTTTTACCGATCTTAAAGTCTCAACAAATCCTAAATTTTGTAGTAGTTTCGGTACGTTGTTTTTTGTCCAAGCTGCTCTACTAGTTAAGTCTAAGCGTTCATTGTTCATAGATTAACGAGGAATAATTAGTTTTTGACCAACTTCAACGTTATAAGGATATGGAATTTCATTAGCGTCAATAATTTTATTCTGCATCATACCATCACCATAAAAGTTAACGGCTATCTGCCATAAAAAATCTCCAGGTTGAACGACATATGTCGTGCCTGTCTGTACAACCTGCGAGGTTGTAGCGGCAGAATCAGAAACTTCACCTTCGGTAGGGAATTTAGGCGTAACATTGGGAATAATTAATTTATTGCCTACATGTATACTATCGACATTATCAAGTTTGTTGGCCTGAGCAATGTCATCGGCATTAAAACCAGATCCATAAAACTTTTGGGCAATAAGCCAGAGACCATCCCCCTCTTGAACCGTATAAAATCTTGGCGTTGGTGTTAATTTAACCTTTATTACATTTTTGCTGTTAGCTTTTAACTGAAAAAACTTGGATTTTGGTAAAAAGTTAAGTAAGGTTGCGCTAACAATAAGTATGGTGGTTAAGCCTAACAAGAAAAAACGCATCTTTTTATTGAGAGTTTTTTTTAGTAGTAACTGATAGTTGGGTTCTTCCATCCTTCTTGAATAATAACAAATTAAATGTAAATTTCAACATATTGATAAAAGTGCTATAATAGTTATTATTAATAGTTTTAATAAAAAATATGATGCTTACACTAGGAATTGCAATTTTAGTAGTTATCTTTCTTATCGGAACCTACAACGGACTGGTGGTTTTAAAAACCAGGATTCAAGAAGCCTTTTCCGGCATTGATGTCCAGTTAAAAAGAAGGGCTGATTTAATTCCAAATTTAGTTGAAACCGTTAAAGGTTATGCGAAACATGAAAAGGGTGTTTTTGAAAATGTAACCAAAGCCAGAGCTTCCTTGATGTCAGCCAATGGTCCTAAAGAAAAAGCCGAAGCTAATAATGTATTATCTGGTGCCTTAAAAAGCCTCTTGGCCGTGGCTGAAGCCTACCCAGAACTTAAAGCTAATGAAAACTTTCAAGAATTACAAAGACAATTGACAGACACAGAAGACAAAATTGCCTACTCAAGACAGTTCTATAATAGCAATGTTTTGGAATACAATACCAAGACAAAAGTTTTTCCTTCCAATCTGATCGCTGGTATGTTTGCATTCAAGGAAGAAGAGTTCTTTGCCGCCAACGAAGAAGAAAGAAAAAAAGTCGAAGTCAAATTTGAATAAGCCTCGGGTATGACAATCTATAATCAGATTTCTAGTAACAAAACTAGAACCATAATAATTTGTGTGCTTTTTGTAGTTATTCTTTCGGGTTTTTTCTATTTAATTGGGAATTTTTTTGACAACCCAAATTCATATTTAATTTTTGGCTTAATTTTTTCTAGTCTCTCTTCTGTAGGGAGTTATTTTTACTCAGATAGGATTGTTCTTTTTACTACTGGAGCTAAGCCAGCCAATAAAAAAGAACATTTTAATTTTTTTACGGTGACGGAGAATCTTGCCATTGCCGCTGGTCTACCTAAACCAAAGTTATATGTGATTGATGATCCATCACCCAATGCTTTTGCTACCGGTCGTGATCCAAAACATGCTGTTGTTTGTGCCACTACTGGTCTTTTAGAAAAACTCGATCGAACTGAACTTGAAGGTGTGATTGCTCACGAGCTCTCTCATGTAAAAAACTACGACACTTTATTAATGTCGGTTGTTGCTGTACTTGTTGGTACCGTGGCATTAGTTTCTGACTGGATAATGCGCAGTTTTTGGTGGCGAGGTAGAGATAATGATGATCGTGAAAGTGGAAACCCTTTAATGTTTGTTTTTTTTATAGTTGTTTTAATTATTTCGCCTTTAATTGCTACATTAATCCAATTGGCAATCTCAAGACAGCGTGAATTTCTGGCCGACGCCAGTGGTGTTTTGATTACTCGGTATCCTGAAGGACTTGCGCGGGCTTTGGAAAAAATTTCCCGTGATTCAAATGTTGTTCAAACAGCCACTACCTCAACCGCCCATCTTTTTATTGAAAATCCATTTAGAAAAGATGCC
>CAZPKD010000102.1:0-2347 GCA_964587115.1 uncultured Gammaproteobacteria bacterium
TGTGTTGGGTGTGTTTGGTTGTGGTTTTAAAAATAGAAAAATTGAAGTAACCAAAGGAGAACAATTACTAAGTTTTACTTACGTCTATGATATTGTTGAGGCCTATCTGAAAACAATAAAATATATTCAAAAGACAAAAAAAAATTATGATATTTTTAATATCGGCGGCCAGCCTGTGAGAGTCGGAGATATTATAGAGACTTTGGAGCAAATTAGCGGCAAAAAAGATATTTTTCTAAGAACGAAGCCTTATCAAAAAAATGAAATTATGATGATGACCGCTGATTCAACAAAAGCCAAAAAAATGTTACATTGGATACCGCAATGTACTATTGATAAAAGTTTAACAATAATTTATAATTTCTATTATAATAAATAAGATTAAAGGTGTCAATATCAAACAATTAAAAAAAATTCCTGATGAGCGCGGGATGGTTATGCATATGTTAAGATGTGATGATCCAGAGTTTAAAAAATTTGGAGAAATATATTTTTCAACTGCTTATCCTGGTGTAATCAAAGGATGGCATCTTCACAAAAAAATGACTTTAAATTATGCCGTTATTCAAGGAATGATCAAGCTAGTTTTATACGACGATCGAAAGAACTCACCTACCCGAGGAGAATTGATGGAGATATTTACCGGCGAAGATAATTACTGCTTAATTACTATTCCGCCTGGAATATGGAATGGTTTTAAATGTATTAGTAATAAAACCGCTATTGTTGCAAATTGTGCGACTTATACTCATGATAAAAAAGAAATAGAATATATGGATCCGCTCAATAATAAAATTATTAAATACGATTGGGAATTAGTTTATAGATAAAAACTTACACCTCTTTGTTCTTATATAAACATATGAACCCATTAATTAGCGTAGGTGTTCCTGCTTACAACCGAGAAGCTATTTTAGAAAAATGCTTGAATTCAATATTAAAGCAGACATATAAAAATATAGAAGTAATAGTTTCGGATAATCACTCTACTGATAATACTTTTAAGATCTGCCAGAAAATAAGTGCTAGAGATAGACGAGTTGTTTGTTTTAGACAAAAAAGAAACATCGGCATGGGAAAAAATTTCAACTTTGTTTTAAAAAAATCTAAGGGAAAATATTTTATGTGGGTTGGTTCTGATGATTTATTGAAAAAAAACAGTGTTGAGCCACTATTTAAAGCTTTAAGCAGTAATAAAAAAAACAGCTTAGCAATGGGAAATTATGAGAATTTTAAATTTCGTGATAAGAAAAAAATAAGTCACAGAAATAGTATCGGCTTACACAGTTCACTATCGGTAGTTGATGATATTAAATATTATTTCAGTTTAAAAGAGACCGCTTTAATCATGCTTTATGGATTGTATAAATCAGCAGATCTAAAAAAAATTGGAGGTATTTTAGTTGACAAACGTCCTTTTCTCGAATTTAGTGATGCACTTGTTTCTTTTAGGGTAATATTATTGGGTCAGTTAGTTACTATTCCAAAAATGGTTTATAGAAAAAGAGACACAGGATTTTTTCTTGATAAATTTGCCTTGGTACAACGGAAATTACTTAATAAAAAAATACCATTTTACATAACGAGACATTTATCATTGCCAATTTTTTATTTGTATGACCTTATTTTGATGTCTTATTTTAATTTTATAAGTTCATTTAATACTATTACAAAAATTAGAATATTATTTTTAATAATATGGCATTTTATTTCAATGTGTGTGCATTGGTTATTAAATTCACTTAAGGGTTTTTTTTACCTTATAAAAGGATTGCTATGATTGATATTTTCGCCTTAGTTTATTATTTATTTTTCGATAGAAAGATATTTCAGTTTTTGTGACATAATATTTTTTTTAAACCAATCTGCAGAAAATCTCAATATTCCTTTAGGAGTTATAAAACTTACTAAGACAAAAAACCAAAATGGTAGACTAAAAATATTTTTCCATCGACATTTAACTAAAATATAAATTTCTCTTAGCAAGTATTTTAAGCTGGAATAGGTTTTTAGCTGTATTAGACTAACATGTTCTTTGCCTACAAAATTTTCTATCATATACATTCTGAATCTTTTGAATCTTTTTTCATAAAAAACACTATTAAAAAAATCTATATCACTTTGCAGAGGAGATTTTAAATAGATTGTTGGGTCATATCTGGTCATACTTGTCGCTATTCGTACCGCCACAGTATAGTTTTTAAGAAAAACAATTGGATGTTTTTTTAGAATCGAAGCAAAAGGATATGCGTGACAGGAAAAAATATCTTTGTGAAATGGTAGTTCTATTAATTTACGTTTCATGGCGAGCCCTGATAATTGGTCGATAGAACTTATTACTTCCATT
>CAZPKD010000103.1:0-2225 GCA_964587115.1 uncultured Gammaproteobacteria bacterium
GGTCCATTTTTACCAACCAAATGTTCTTGACCGACAAACTGGTCAAGATTTTTTGGCCGCATTCTTTCAGCGAGTGGTATATCCATATTAAGTGAACAATTGTTTACTAACAATAATAAACTCTCACTAAATAAAAATCAAGATGAAAACTTGTTATTGAAATGGGTAACGATCGTCATATATTTCAATAATACTTTTGACAAGGTTTTTTTGTAACACATGCAATATGTGTAATATATATGTGATATAATAGATTTTGATTATGGAAAAGTATTCTTTAAACTTCACATTTTCTTCAAGGCGACTCTTCCTTAGGGAGGAGTAATCTTTTCGTGGTTTAATTTTTAATTCCTCCCGCTTTTGCGGGATTTTTTTTTACCCGAAATTATTAATTATTTTTTATTATGAAAAAATTATGGCAAAAATCAGTTTTACTTAACAAACTAGTCGAAGAATATTGCTCAAAGGACAATGTTGTTCTTGATAATAACTTGATCTTCGAAGATCTTTTTGGTTCTTGGGCACATCTTGTAATGTTGAAGAAAATCAAGATTGTGAGAGAAGAAGAAAAGGACAAAATCCATCAATATTTGCTGGAGATTTTTGAGCTGACAAAAAAAAGAAAGTTCAAAGTAACTTTTGGTGATGAAGATGTTCATACAAAAGTAGAAAGTTATTTAACGAATAAATTGGGGGTGATCGGCAAAAAAATTCATACAGGAAGAAGCCGCAACGATCAAGTACTAACCGATCTTAAACTATATTCAAAAAAACAGATGATTGAAACAGCCTGTTTAACAATAGTATTGGTAAAACAGTTTATCGGTTTGGCAAAAAAACATGACATGGTTGTTATGCCCGGTTATACCCATATGCAAAAGGCCATGCCTTCGACGGTTGGCTTATGGCTCGGAAGTTTTACGGAAAGTCTTATTGACGATCTTAAAGTGTTAAAAACGGCCTATGACATCAACAATCAATCGCCGTTGGGATCGGGGGCTGCATATGGGGTTTCATTACCGATAGATCGTCAGTTAGTTGCCGATCTTTTAGGTTTTGAAAAAGTACAAAATAATTCGCTTTATTGCCAAAGTTCACGGCCAAAGAATCATTTATTAATTATTCAAGCATTGGTGCACATTATGTTAACCTTGTCCCGTTTCGCCGAAGACGTTCTTTTATTTACAACAGCTGAATTTAATTTTTTAAAAGTTAATGAAAGTCTTTGTATAGGGTCGAGCATTATGCCACAAAAAAAGAATGTCGACATTATGGAATTTGTTCGTGCTCGAGTTTACAAAGTTATTGCTAATACCGGTGTTGTAGCAAACATCTCTGCCGGTTTGCCGTCAGGGTATCATTCCGACTTTGCTGAAACAAAAGGTCCACTAATGGAAACTTTTGCGACAGTGATAGATAGTTTAAAGATTATCGGTTTACTACTATCAGGTCTAACTATTAACAAAAAAGTAATAGAAAAAGCCAACACCAAAGAGCTATATGCAACGTATGCTGCCTACGAATTAGTAAAAAAAGGGGTTCCTTTCAGAGAAGCTTATTTAGAAGTTGGCCAGAATTTAAATAAGTTGTCAATAATAAAAGATAAATTAGTCTTAAAACAAAGTAACCATCTAGGTGGTATTGGTAACCTTAACCTTAATCAAGCTATAAACGATTTAATAAAGACAAAAAAATTTTGGCAAAGAGAAGAAAATCTCTGGCAAAAAAATATTAATAATTTTATAAAAAAATATGAAAACAAAAAATAATTATATAAAAGTCAGTAGTTATGAGGCTCAGATTGGTAAAGTAAAAAAAACGATTTTACTTTACTCTGGTGGCTTGGATACCTCAGTTATGCTTAAATGGATTCAGGACAAATATAAAATTCCGGTTATTACTGTTATTGTCGATATTGGTCAACAAAAAGATAATCTAAAGGCAGTCCAAAAAAAAGCTTTAAAGTTAGGGGCAGTTAAATCAATTATTTATGATGCCAAAAAAGAGTTCGCTGAAAAATTTATTGTCAAAGGTATAAAAGCAAATGCTTCCTACCAAGGAGATTATCATCTTTCAACACCTATAGGGAGAGCTTTGATAGCCAGTGTTGCCGTTAAAATAGCCCACAAGGAAATGGTTGACTGTATAGCACATGGTTGTACAGGAAAGGGTAATGATCAGGTGCGCCTAGATGGTTATATCTTAAGTCTTGATCCAAAAATGAA
>CAZPKD010000104.1:0-2223 GCA_964587115.1 uncultured Gammaproteobacteria bacterium
GTGTTGGGTGTGTTTGCTGTGAACCACGCCAGAGATAAATTGTTAAAAAAATCTCCCAAAGTCCTTAACTGTCCTTGGGTGAATTTGTTCATTTTATAATCATAAAACACGATTATACCGTTGTCTATGGTCTATGGGCGACAAAAATGGGAAAAGGGGGCGGCCGGATAAGATCAAAGCTCAGATATCAAAGATACCCTTGAGAATTTTCAATTTAAAATTTAAGATTAACCTTTACATGATCTTGACACGAGGTAAGAAAGTGTAGTAATATATACACTATATGGATACGGATAAAGTAACCAAGATGCGATTTATTGAAGAATTTCGCCGACGAAGAATCTCACTTTTTACTACGAGTGATATTAGCAAAATATTTTCATTAAACAACGATAATACTCTCAAGAAGCTCCTCATTCGCTTGAAAAAAGACAAGATTATTCAACGGATGGCACGGGATAGATATCAATACATGTTAGATTCGATTCCCCAACATGAGTTTACAATTGCAAATTTTTTAATCTCTCCGTCTTATATCTCTTTGGAATCAGCCCTTTCTTATTACGGTATAATTGATCAATTTCCTTATAGAATTACTTCAATAGTTTTGGGGAAATCAAAAGGACTAAAAATTGGACAAAAAATTTTTTCTTATTCAAAAATAAAAAAAGAATATTTTAAGGACTATATAAAAATTGATAATTTTTTAATTGCTACAAAAGAAAAAGCAGTTTTTGATTACGGTTATTTTGTTAGTAAAGGATTAAGACCTGTGAACACACTATTGGATATTGCTAAGTATTTAAATGATAAGAATATTCGTAATTATTTATTAGAAAATGGGAATAGCCCATTAATCAAATTTATTAAGAAACATGTTAAATTATAATTTTATTCTTGAAAAATCACAAAGAGAAAGGATTGATCGAGTCACGATTGAACGAGAATACTGGCAATTATTATTTTTGCAAAAGCTTTATCAATTATCTGATTCACAAAAACTTTATTTTAAAGGCGGAACAGCGATACGTTTTCTTTATCACTCCTTTCGATTTTCTGAAGACTTAGATTTTACCAGCGTCTCCAAGATTGAAGATACAGAAAAATCATTATTAAAAGTGTTTAATTTTTTTAAAACTAAAACTAATGCGGGTTTGGAGTATGTCAAAGAATCCATTCCTAAAGAGTTTGAATTAGATTCATTAAGGTATCGATTGTTATTTTTTCCGTATCAATCAAAACATAAAACCTCCATTCGGATCGATATTTCCTTTCGTGAAAAACCACAGACAAAAGAAACAGGTGTCTTGATTCCATTTGATTATCCAATTGCGCCTTATCCATTGGTAGTTTATTTATCAGCTAAGGAATTATTGGCGGAAAAAATCAGGGCACTATTCAAACGAGGCAAACCGCGGGATTTATTTGATTTATGGTTCCTTTTGACCAAAAAAACGATTATTGATGAAAAAATGATTTTATTAAAGTTCAAATATTATCCTGGATTAAAATTTAGTCGCCCCGACTTAATAAAGATAATCAAAGACTATGATGAAAAAGAATTAAAAAACGATTTGAATCAATTTTTACCCGAAAATTATAGGAATTTTTATAAACAGTTAAAGGAAGAAACATTAAAAATAATCGATGAATTATTTTCTTAAAAAACTAATGTCATACGTTTTCATATGCTATTGCTCTTAGAGAGTTTGTGCAATCTTGTCAAGAGGGATTTGATGATATAGTTCTCCGATTCAGAGGATTCTTTGGGCAGCGACAGTTTTAAACTCAAATTTTAAAACGTCTTGAAGTTTTGTTATTTGAGGTTAAATTGATGTTTATCATTTGTAATTTGAATTTATCCTTTAAAAGCTTGATAACGTTTTTTTTAGACCGCCTCACCCAGAGAGGCCCAGGCGATTGTCTAAAAAAAGATATCTTCGCTTTTAAAATTATTCAACCACCTCTTCGCCTTCAAAGATCACATCTTCTTCTCCACCCTCGGGGGAAGAATCGGTATCTATTGAGGTATTATTTTGTGGGGTAACAAAAGCGAAGCTAGAAATAAGAATGCTGTTGGTTTTTTGCCAATAGTCTTTCTTTTCCGCTGGTAAATTGGTTGTAATCGTAAACAAAACTCCTTGGTCCAGGGCGACGGTAATTATTTGACTGTTAACCTGATATTGACGAGCATCGATATCAGCTAACTTTAATTTTGATATT
>CAZPKD010000105.1:0-2178 GCA_964587115.1 uncultured Gammaproteobacteria bacterium
TCAACAAACTCTGCAAGACCCTCAAAATTAGATTGGAAAAACTGCTGGAAGGAGTCTGATGATAAGATTAAAGATCAAAACTAAAAGATCAAAGCCAAGTTCAAAGTTCAAAACCGAATGCACATCTTTGAGTTTTACGCTTGTTTTTGATATTTGATCTTTGATTTTTGCTTTCGGGTTGTTGTGATGGTATAATTAATGATGTATTTATTAAATTTGCCGAAAAATACAAATTTTTCTTTCCGGCCCCTTTTATCTTGTTGCCTTAGCCATAAAAATCTGTTAAATTGTATTAGTAGTTCACTAAAAGAATTATGGTAGATAAAGCTGAAATAGATAATGGAGGAAAAGAATTAGAAGCTTTAAAAGCTGAGATTGCCAAACAAACCGCCGAACAGATTAAAGCTGAGTTTATTCGTATGTCTTTACGTGCGGGAGAACTAAAAACGCAGATTGATAATAAACTTGCCCTAGAAGGTAAAGCACCTGATAAGTTTGAGGGAGAAGCAGCTGACAAAGATTCAGCCAAAGGTAAGGCGGTCGACGTCAAAAAAGAGATTAAGAAAATACTTCTTACTGGAAAAACCACTGACAAATTATTAACTCCTGAAGGGAAATCTAAAGAAGTAACAGAATTAGCCAAAACTATTATTAAGAAAATCTCAGTCGAACTAGACCCTGAAAAAATGGACATTACTGAAAGTTCTTCTCCTTATCTTTATAGTTTTTTGTCAAAAGTAATTGAGGGAAAAATTGCTAGTATTGACAGTTTACAAGAAGAATTTAAGAATCTAAGTTATCTGGCAGGAGTTAATAGAGATGTCTATGGTAAAGTTCATGATGCCCTAATAGAAGTTGCTAAAACTCAGGGATATTCAGAAGAACAAGCAAAAGATAAATTCAAAACAGAAGAAAAAAAGACTGAACCAAAAAAAGAAGAAAAACCAAAAAATAGTAACAAAGAGGAGGGTGAATATTCAGAGCAAGAAGAAAAATTATTTAGAGAGTTGAAAAAAGATAGCTTCGATCGGGATTGGGCTGATTTGTATATTAATTACTTTGATGGGGTTGACTACAATCTAATTAAAGGATTTTATGACCCTGAGTTTTTTATCAATAATTATGTTGCCAAAGTAAGAACTGGGGTTGTAAATGAGTTTGGAGCAAAAGGGGAATCTTTACATATAGATGATATCGGTAAGGAGGTATCAAAACGAATTGCTGGTCACATTGCTTCTTTATATGGAAAACTATATACCAAGCTTGATCTTGAAAATCCAAAAGATTTTTTTGAAAATATTGAACAACAAGACATCTTTAAAGGCATTGGCATTACCCATAATTATCTAGCTAGAGGACTTAATGGTTTGCAAAGATACATGGAACAACATGACCAAGAGCTTAAAGATAAATTAGGTAATATGAAATTTTGGAAAAATGCCGAAGAAAAAATGGTTGTTGAGGACATACCAAAAAAAGATTCCAAAGAACTACCACATGAAAAGACTAGATTTCGTCTTGCCAAACTGCCCAAAGAGATGACAGTTAGCGGTAGAGAATTTATAGACTATCTTCGTCTAGTCGTTGACAATTATCGAGAAGCAAGAAGATACACTCATAATGCCAGAGCTATTTTTTTCCAACCACCTGATCATGAAAGAGGTTTTTATGCCCAGCTTGGTGAATATGCAGAAAAAATGCGCATGATTGATCTTGACGAAATGTTTCTTCTGCCCGATGCGGATATATTTGAAGATGCTCTTAGACTCTATGATAAATTCGTTGAAGAGCAGTTTGCTTTCCAGGATTGGAAACATGTAGCCAATATGTTTACGCCTCAGATTGGTAGCCATCTTACGGCCCTGGAGGATCAAGTTCTTGAAGGGTTAAAAATGATGCACTCTAATGATCCAAATATGACCGAAGGAAGACTTAGGGCCGCTCTTTCAATGGCTGTGGGTGCCTCACGAGGAATATTTCTTAATGAGGTGGAAAAAGCCGCTTTTGCCGATCCTCATCTAACTGAAGATGGAAAAGCGACCTTTGTTGGTTATCACACTTTTGATTCTGCGCCGCTAACTGCCTTTAACCCGATGCATCAATTTTATCGATGGCAGGCAGAAAGAACTCTTTACCCAATTCTTTTTTTACCAAACCCCAACCAAACACACCCAACAC
>CAZPKD010000106.1:0-2154 GCA_964587115.1 uncultured Gammaproteobacteria bacterium
GTTATTTGATGTTTGACCTGCCTGCCGGCAGGCAGGGTTTTTCTTGTGATTTGTTTACCCTGAGCGGAGTCGAAGGGTTATTTGTGATTTGAATTTTTGTTAAAATATAGTCTATGCTAAAAAAGGCCGTTGAATTTGCTAAAAAGCCAACTAGTCTTCACATCATCATTAATACCGTTGGTAACTATGCTAATACTTTTTTTACGGCCGCTTTTGCAATTATATTAGTAAGAATCATGTCACCGACCCAATATGGAGTTCTAAGCGTACTTCTCAGTATTGCTTATGTTTTTTCGAACGTCCTTGATCTTGGAGTGACAGCTGCAATCTATTCTTATTTACCGCGCTTATTGGAAAAAGATGAAAAGAATAGTTATCAGTTTATAAAAAGTACTTTTGTTTATCAATCTGTTGTTTCGTTTGTTGTTATTTTGATTTTATATTTAATCTTTCCCTTATTAGATAAATTATTTTTCAAGACTAACGCTCCTTATTTGTGGCTCTTTATTACCGCCACCTCAATCATATTTTTTGTCTGGTCAAACTATATTTCCAACGTTCTTCTTGTCGCCAAAAAGTTTGTTAAAGTTAATCTTTACGGTTTAATTGCCAATGTTCTAAAGGCAATAGTGATTGTTGCCCTTGCTTATTTTAAAATGATAAACGCCGGTTCGGTTATCTTTTGTTTTGGAATTCTTGGTCCCCTGACATACTTTGTTCTTGTTCTGACAGGGAAAAAAGAACGATTATTACTTTTAATGAACTCGCCGATTTCTCGGAAGGAGCTAAAAATTAAATTTACGCTGACTTATTTTATTGCCTCGCAGTTTTACAGTTTGGGGCAACGAACAGACCTTTTTCTTTTATCGTTTTTTTATCCTGGATCAGCCGAGCTGGGTTATTTTGGTTTAGCTCAAAAAGTTATTTTGACTGTTATGGGGACTGTTACCAGTATTACTCAGGTTTTGTCGCCGAGTTTCTCCAACATCAAAACAAAGCAAGAAGTGGCCCATCGTTTAAAAACGTGTTTTGCTTATATGTTGCTTCCGATTGGTATTCTAATCTTGTTATTTTTAACTCCTGATATTATTTTCCAGTTAGTCTTCACCAAAAAGTTTTTGCCGATGGCGGCTATTACCAGATCAATGAGTCTTCCGACAATCCTTTATGTTTATAGCATTGTTCCTTTTTTATTCCTTTTGTATACAGTAAAAAAACCAGTCTATGTTTTGATTAACAATATTATTTATTTCCTTGTGTACGCGGGCAGTTGTTATTTTTTAATCCCCATTCATAAAGCGTTCGGTCCAGCCTATGCGATTCTAATTACTTACTTGGTTGGTAATATTTTCTACACAATTATTGCAGTCAAAGAGTATCAAAAACTATGAGGCAGACAATTACGGCCATCATTCCCGCAAAAAATGAAGAAAAAAATATCAGACGGTGTTTGGAAAGCGTTAAGTGGTGTGACAAAATAATAGTGATGTGGATGGGGGGAGATAAAACCGGTGAAATTGCTGAAAAAATGGGCGCTCAGGTAGTTAAGATGAATGAGAGTGAAAAAGATAACTTTGCCGCTGTCCAAAAAAACATCAATTGGGCAATTGATAACTGTAAAACCGATTGGATGCTGCGAATAGATGCCGACGAGGTCGTGACAGAAGAACTAAAAAAGGAGATAGAAAATTTATTAAAAGCAACAGGTGGCAGTCGAGGAAGGGATCCCGGCAACGCGCACATCCTGCAAGGCAGGAGGAGCATTGACGGGAAGGAAACGACTGACAGAATCTGTTGCGACGAAATAGTTGCTTACGGAATTCCTCGAGCCCAGTATTTCTGGGGCGGATTTTTAATTGGTGGTGACTGGGCTTATGATCGGTTGGTGCGATTTTTTAGACCAAAATATTGCCGCTATGAACCGATTGTCCCGGTCCACGAGCAGTTTAAAGTTGAAGGTCAAATCGGTTATCTAAAGGGCAAACTACTTCATTACTCACATCCGACTCTTGAAGATGCCATCAAAAAATTCGACAGTTATACGACAATTCAGGTTGCCGAACTTAAGGACAGCACCTGTCAGGCAGTCCTTAAAATGATTTTTCTGCCACCCTATATTTTTTTACGCTGGATGATTTGGCACTTGGGTATTCG
>CAZPKD010000107.1:0-1597 GCA_964587115.1 uncultured Gammaproteobacteria bacterium
GACATCCATTTATAAAGATGCAACGGCACAAACACTTTAGGTTTTAAATCACGGAGATTATAAGGATGAATGGCATTATTTACCAAAAGAATGTCAATATTATGTAGGTTGTAAACCGTTTCTTGCTCGTCTTTGTTCTTAAAATCACGGCCGTCTCCGGTATGAAGAACTGTAAAACCATCGACCTTCACCAAAAACCAGGCGCTTGGTTCGATAAAATTGCCGTCACCTCGGTGATCGGTCTGGTAGGCAGTAATTTTGACACCGTCAACATCTATGGTTTGGCCGCTTTTGAGGTGGTGGACGTGTGAATCTTTATTACCGGTCATCAATCCTTCAAGAACAACGACTTCTTTACCATTTTTTATGGCTTTTTCCAAAAGTTGAAGATCATAATGGTCAGCATCAGCGTGGCTGACAATAAAAATATCAGCTATATCAGCAAGTTGTTTATGAACTGTGGAAAAGGGGACATCGGCGGCGTCAAAAACGATTATCTTGTTCTGGGTTTTTATGACGCTGCCCATATTCATAAGACTCCAGACGTGAATTTTTTCTGCGGCAACCGGTGTATTTTTAATTTCTTTAATCGCTTGATCAATTCTCAAATCCAAAAACTTTCTTTGAACGCCAGTCAAGTAATGGAGGAGGGTAGGATTATCTTCGGGTAGGCCCGAGGCAAGAAAGTCATAGTATTTTTTTCCCAGTTCAAGTCGCGACTGGTCAAAAATATCTGGGTTTGAGTTGTTGATGAGCTTATTGAGTGAGACAGCGTTAGCAGGAACGCGGTAGTAAAAGAAAATAAATGAACCAGCTATTAAAAAAACAAATAAAAAATCAACTAAATGTTTTTTCACTCTTTTATGATAGCAAAAAAGGGGAAGAAGTAAAATTAGCAACTTAGTACTAGGGCTTTTTTACAGCGATAAAAGCTCTGTTCCAGACTAGGGTAGCGACTAACAATTTCTGTTTACTAACTTTATAAAGACCTTCCCTATTTTTGATTTTTGTTGGATATGGATCACTGATTAGATATTCATTATTTTCTTTTTCATAAAGTACAACAAAATGCCCTCGAGCATGGCCCTTAATATCGTCATATTTTGATCTACCCTCAACTTTTCTTTTTTGCCAAAGCCATGATTCTTCAACACAGGTAATTATAATGTAGCCTTTATTTAGATATTCATCAATAATATTGGTGGAGAGATCAACAATCCTTAGTTTTCCACCTTCTTGTAGATAAAACAATAAAAAAAGATTCTCTTTGAGCCAGGAGTCTTTATTGTTATAGACAACCCATTTTTTTAAGCTTTTCTATAATTTCTTTTGTAGACTTGGTTTCCCAAGCTGAAGTGACACTATTGGGGTTTGATGACAAGATAATTGTATCTAGGCGATTATTATTAAGATGACGAGCCAATTGAGGTAAATATGTTGTATCATCATTGGTAATATTCAATTCTTTTAGTATTTGCTTAAGTTCTTTTTTAATACCAAAACTTTGGTAGACATTTAAAAGGCAGTTTGGCCCGCATGTTTTTGAATGTCTACCAAAGTTTTGGTATTAAACAACAAACCAAACACACCCAACACA
>CAZPKD010000107.1:1607-2139 GCA_964587115.1 uncultured Gammaproteobacteria bacterium
TGTGTTGGGTGTGTTTGGGGTTGTTTTTGAACCAACATCTTGTTTGATATTTGGAAATGTTTTCATAGAGAAATTATATCAAAAAGGTAAAAAGTGAGGGTAAAAAGAGTAATTTAGTGTTGGAACTTGTTAGTTTTTAGAAAATTAGCCTTGTACAACCTCGTAGGTTGGAGGAGGGCACTATTTTTTTAATAGTAAATTCAAGATGATATAATTTAAATGTATTTGGACGAGTGGCGGAATTGGCATACGCGTACGCTTCAGAAGCGTATCTCCTTATGGAGGTGAGGGTTCAACTCCCTCCTCGTCCACCAAAAATTTTGTTAAAATGTCCTAATTCATGGAGAGGTGGCTGAGTGGTCCATAGCGAGGGGTTGCTAACCCCTTGAGCCTTAAAAGCTCACGCGAGTTCAAATCTCGCCCTCTCCGCCATAAGATTTCTGCTAGAATATTCTTTCTATGCTAAAAAATAAATTGAAGTTATCATTGACCAGATTTAGCTTTGGAGCCACCTCTTCGATCATAACCAGTC
>CAZPKD010000108.1:0-2094 GCA_964587115.1 uncultured Gammaproteobacteria bacterium
AAGTTTGTGGTGATGACGGGTATTTCTGGATCTGGCAAGTCATCTTTGGCATTCGACACGATCTATGCCGAGGGCCAAAGACGCTATGTCGAGTCTTTGTCTGCCTATGCGCGTCAATTTTTGGGGATTATGGACAAACCTGACGTTGATATAATCGAAGGCTTGTCGCCGGCGATTTCCATTGACCAAAAAAGCGCTTCCCACAATCCCAGATCAACTGTCGGAACCATTACTGAAGTCTTTGATTACTTTAGATTACTGTTCGCTAAAATTGGCCACCCTCATTGTCCAGACTGTAAAATCGAGATCAGAAAACTGAGCCTTGATGAAATTGTAGAGAACATTATCAAAGAAATATCAGCTGAATTGGTTAAGGATAAAATTAAACCTCATAAATTCATGCTGTGCTCGCCAATTATTCGCCAAAAAAAAGGGGAGTTTAAAGAACTTTTCGGCAATCTACGCAGTAAGGGTTTTAAGAATTTGGTGATTGATAATAAAAAAATTACTCTCGATGATGAGATAGTTTTATTGAAAAACAATAAACACAATATTGATGTCATCGTTGATCAACTGGTAATTTCTTATAAAGAAAGTAAACAACAGTTTTATCTTGATCAACTTCATTCAAGATTGAGTTCTTCTGTCGAAACCTGTCTTAAGCTATCAGATGGTTTAATTATTTTAAGAAATAATCAAATAGAACAGTTGTTTTCAGAAAGATTTTCCTGTCCAAACTGTGGCATGTCTTTACCGGAAATAGAGCCAAGAATGTTTTCTTTTAACTCGCCCTTAGGTGCTTGTGAAAAATGTAAAGGTATTGGTGTTATTTATCAGATTGAACCAGATTTAATTCTTAACGGCAATCTAACGATCAATGAAGGCGGAATTTTGCCATTTAACCGGTCTTTTTTCCATGAAACTTGGTATGTCCGTCTCATTAAGCAAGCCTGTGAAGAGGAAAATATTGACATAAACCTTCCTATTAAAGATTTATCTAAGGATAAAATCAAATTACTTCTCTATGGTACTAACAAAGTTTATCGTGTTCCTGGACAAAATCGTTTTGGTCGAGAAACTATCATTTTTGAAAAATTTACTGGCCTGATTCCTGAACTAGAACAAAGATATTTTGATAACCAAGATGGTTTTTCTTTTGAAATCCAAAAGTATATGAAAGAAAAAATCTGTCCCAGTTGTCATGGGGCTCGTTTAAAACCGGAAATTCTTTCGATCACAATAGATAAACTAAATATTAACCAGCTTGCCGATAGATCGGTTGATCAACTAATCGGTTATTTTGAAAATGGTTTATTAGCAAAGATTAACCCGTATGAATCACAGATTGCTAAACCAATTATTAAAGAAATTTTGACCAGATTAAATTTCCTAAAAGATGTTGGTTTATCTTATTTGACAGTTTCCCGAACCGCTAAATCTTTATCTGGAGGTGAGTTACAAAGAATCAGATTAGCTTCTCAAATCGGCACGGGCTTAACCGGTGTTTTGTATGTTTTGGATGAACCCTCGATTGGTTTACACGCTAAAGATGTTGCCTCTTTAATTTCTACCTTAAAAAAATTAAGAGATCTTGGTAACAGTATTCTTGTTGTCGAACATGATCGGGAAACGATCGAAGCGGCCGATCATATTATTGAACTGGGACCGAGGGCGGGTAAAAATGGCGGTCAACTGGTTTTTTCCGGTACCGTCTCCCAAATAAAAAACAATAGTCGATCGTTAACGGGAAAATATTTAAAAGGAGTAAAGAAAATTAAACTGCCGGAAAGAAATTTAACCAAGTCAAGAGGTATGATTGCTTTAAAAAAGGCTTCGGAACATAATCTTAAAAAAATTAGTGTTAATTTTCCATTAGGAAATTTAATTTCCATTACCGGTGTTTCCGGATCAGGTAAGTCAACCCTGATCGTTGATACTTTATATCCAGTTTTAAAATACTATCTTGATGGTTATTACAAAGACAAGATTGGGGAAATAGAAAGGATTGAAGGCTATCAATATGTTGATAAGGTCTATCTCGTTGATCAGTCACCAATTGGAAGAACTCCACGATCTAACCCGGTAACCTATATT
>CAZPKD010000109.1:0-2093 GCA_964587115.1 uncultured Gammaproteobacteria bacterium
AGAGCGTCGCCCTGTGGAGGCGAATGTTGCGGGTTCAAATCCCGTCAGTCACCCCCGCTTCGTGGTAAAATAAACAAATGCAAAAATATAAGGCGATTATCTCAGATATTGACGGAACATTAACCCCAATTATTCCGAATTTACTCCCTTCTAACAAAGTGACGCAAACGATAAAAAAAGCCATACAAAAAGGAATTATTTTTAGTCTGGCAACTGGTCGACCATTTTCTTTAGTCGAATATCTTATAAAACATCTAAATTTAACTTCTCCAATCATCACCGACAATGGAGCGGCAGTCATTAATAGTAAAGATGGATCTATTCTCTGGGAAGCGACGCTCCCCTATGAAGAAGCTTCAAAAGTACTTAATCTAACAAAAAAATTCAAATTGACTAGATTCTCTTGCAAAAATATTCGTCTAGAAAATCCTGTCAAAATATCAAAAAATGCAAAAATAAGAAAAATTTCCATTCATGATCTTGAACCAAAAATTGCAGATGATCTAATAAAAAAAATCGAGTCTAAATTTAAAAATCTTGCCGTTATGCGAGCCGCCTCATATAAAGGAACAGATTTTACTGACATATACGTTTCTAACGCCGAAGCAACCAAACAACACGCTGTTTTAAAATATGCCCAATTACTCGGTATATCAACAAAAGAAATTATAGGTATTGGTGATGGCTATAATGACTTTCCATTATTGATGGCATGTGGACTTAAAGTGGCTATGGGTAATGCAGTTGAAGATTTAAAAGGGATTGCAGACTATATTGCTCCTTCTGTAGAAAAAGATGGAATCGCTAATGTTATTGAAAAATATATTCTTTCTTGATTGGATAAATTAGGTTGAATTTATTGATTTGCTTAGTTAATATTTAAACATATGAAACAAACACAGGAAAACTTGCTTAGGGCTTTTGCGGGTGAAAGCCAAGCACGTAATAAATATACGATTTTTGCCAAAATGGCCCGCAAAGAAAATCTTGAATGGATCGCCCGGATCTTCGAAGAAACCGCCGATAACGAAAGAGCCCATGCCGAAGAACTTTTTGAGCAGATTATTGGCCCGGTTTCTGTCACCGATAATCTTTCCATTAAACCTTTCAAAAAAACTTCCGATAATCTGAAAATGGCCGCCGATGGCGAAAAGTACGAATGGACAACCATGTATCCTGATTTTGAAAAAATTGCCATCGAAGAAAAACAAACAGAAGCAATTAGGCTTTTTGGTCATTTAAAACTGGTTGAAGAAAAACATGAAGAAAGATACTTGATTATCGCCAGAAAACTAGACAGTAAAACTCTTTATGATGCCAATGCTGTTCTTGAATGGAAATGTTTAAACTGTGGCTATATTTATAAAGGTAAACAACCCCCAAAAACCTGCCCTGTCTGTAAAAAACCTTTTACCTGGTACATGGCTTTGGGAATGGTTAGATAAAGAAACTAACGACGAAGTTTTTCTATCGCGTGGATAAGGATATTTATTCCCACGTCATTATGTCCACCTTCAGGAATAATAATATCGGCATATTTTTTGGTCGGCTCAACAAAAATCTGATGCATCGGTCGCGACATTGTCAGATACTGATTTAAGGAAAATTCTAACGTTCTCCCTCGATCTTGAATGTCGCGTACAATTCTCCGTCCTAGTCGGATATCGTCATCGGTCTGAACAAAGATTTTTATATCAAAAAGATTGCGTAAGATCTCATTTTCATAAATAAAAATGCCTTCGACGATGATTATCAGTTTGGGAGAAATTTTTATAGTTTTTTTAGTTCTATTTGAGGTAACAAAATCATAAACCGGCATTTTAATCGAGTTTCCCCTGAGGAGCTTATTTAGGTGTTTAACCAATAAGGTCGTTTCTAAGGCGTTTGGGTGGTCAAAATTAACCTTTGATCGTTGTTTTAAGGAAAGGTGAGAAAGATCAATGTAATAACTATCGTGAGCCAGATAAACAACATTATTTTTGAAGTGTTTTTTAATCTTATTGGCAATTGTACTTTTACCTGAACCAGTACCGCCGGCTATCCCAATCAACAACGGTCTTTTTTTCATTAGAGATAATCATAATATATTTTTT
>CAZPKD010000110.1:0-2031 GCA_964587115.1 uncultured Gammaproteobacteria bacterium
ATACTTTCACCAGTAAAAAACCAAAAAAAACCAACAATCTGCTCAATTAAAGGAAATCTAAAATCTTCAATAGAATTGCTAATACCAATAATATTTCTTGCATTGCCCAGATAAACATTTTCATCCCAAAGTAAAAAAGGATTTAAAGAATTCAAAAATAATAAAACCACAAAAAATGCAAGCAATACTAAAATTATTCCGAGATAATTATTAAAATTAAAATGATTAAAACGGTTAAAAAAATGAGAAAAATTAAAAGAATAATTTTTTATTTTATTTTTTAATTGCTCTTGGATTTTAATTTTATTTTTAATCTTAATTTTTATCTGTTTTTTCATTTTTTCCAAACCCATTTAGTACTTAATTTAAAGCCTAAAAACATAGCAATAATAATCCCTATAAAATTAGAAACTAAATAATTTATTCCTGTTGTCGTTAATCCAAATAAAAAAAGAAAATTTATCAAAGCAGTAAAAATTCTTGTAATATTAAATTTAAACATTCTATTGATATAACTACCATTTCCATCTCTCCTATTTTTAAAAGTCCATAAATCGTTAAATATAAAATTAAATATAATCGAAAGCTCAATGGATATAATTCCGGATAAAAGATAATACAACCCGCCTTGTTCAGTTAATGTATACAAAACTCCTTCATTTACAAAAATTCCAAAAAAACCCACAAGGCAATACTTCATAAAAGTTTTAATTTCTTTTTTTCTTAATCTTAAAATCATTTTAAATAAACCAACTGCTTCTTTAATCATATTGGCCTTTGATTTACCCCTAGTTCTATCTTGAAAGGTAACTGGGATTTCAGATATTTTAGATTGATTTTTTTTTGCTAAAAATAATATTTCTTCCCCAATAGAATACCCATTAGAATTTAATTTATTTAAAATATTTTTTATAAAACTAGATTTATACACCCGATAGCCAGAAGTATTATCATTAATTTGGGTATTTAACATTATTTTTGTAAAAGTATTTGTCAATTTACTAGTAATTCTCCGGATTATTGGCCAATTTTTTATTTTTCCCCCGTGAATATATCTAGAACCAATCACAATATCGTTTCCTTTATTAATAAAATCAAGAAGGTTAGGAATATCATTTACATCATGACTTAAATCTCCATCCATTGTGATAATAATATCAAATTTTTTTGCTTTTTCAAAACCAAATTTTAACGCAGAACCATATCCCCTTTCATTTTTTCGAATAAAATATAAAAGAGGATATTTTTTAGATAAATTTTTAAGAATTTCTAATGTTCCATCTTGAGAATTATCATCAATAAATATAATGGTATATTTTTTGGAAATTTTTTTAAAAATTTTCCCCAATGAACTAACTAATATCTCAATGTTCTTTGATTCGTTATAAATTGGAATTAAAATTGCAATTTTCTGATTGATCATCTAAATCGTAACAATTAAATATTAATAAATTTAATGGTATATTAATAAAAAAGAAGGATTATAAAAAAAATGACAACAGAAATAGAAGATTTAGAAAATCAATCAAAACCAAATGTTGATCTTTGCGAGGAATGTTATGAAAATTCAGCACTTTTTAATGCAATTCTTTACGGAAAAAGTAGAAGATTATGTGAAAATTGTGCAAATACTTGTGGGGCAATAATACTAAAAAAACCAAATGCTAAACAAATTGAAGAGAGTATTAAACCCTCTACAAATAAAACACTTAAAAGAATAACTGGAATTGAACCTAAAAAAACAGAGAGAATTATTAAAGAAATGAATTTAGAAGATATGCGACAAAAAGCAAAAGAATTAAAAGAAAAAAGAGAAAAAGAAAAACAAAAGCAAGAAGAATTAAAACAAGAAGAAAAAGAACAAAAAGAAAAACAAAAAAATATTCTTTATGGAAAATCAGATGTACTCGATGAGAAAGAATTCTTAGATTATTTAGAAAATAAGATGGCCGAAATAAAAGAATAAAAAAATAAAAGAAAAAAGTTCAAAAAATAAATATCTCTTTAAAAATTAAATTCAAAAATAGACAT
>CAZPKD010000111.1:0-1997 GCA_964587115.1 uncultured Gammaproteobacteria bacterium
CGGGGCCGGTGGTAAAAAAGTTGGCTCGGGTTATATTTTATTTTTTGCCAATAAAGAACAGGCCTTAATCGATTATTTAAATAAAAATAAAGTTGGTTTTTATCAGTTTAAACAAGATTTTCAAGGTTTAAAGTATGAAACTTAAAGCAAAATCTCCAGCCAACATTGCTTTTATTAAGTACTGGGGACAGAAAGACAGTCGTTTGGTTTTGCCAATGAACGACAGCTTTTCAATGAATCTCTCTGGTTGTTTTACCACTGTTGAGATAGAGAAGCAGGAGAACACTAATATTAAACAACTCTATATAAAGAACTATCAGAGCGATGTTTATGAAGTGGCCGATCAGACTTCATTAAAAAAAGTCATTGATTATTATCAGGTGGCTAAAAAGTTTTTAAAAACCAATCAGGACCTTGGTTTTATTATCAAATCAGAAAACTCTTTCCCTAAAAAAGCTGGCATTGCCTCGTCGGCTTCATTTTTTTCAGCTTTGGCTCTGCTTTATAGTCGGTTGCTTAAAAAAGAACTCAATCAAAAAGAGTTGTCAATTCTTGCGAGGCTTTCCGGTTCTGGATCAGCCTGCCGATCAATTTCCGACGGCTTTTCTTGGTGGAAAAAAGGTCAAGACTCCTCATCTTCATATGCGATTTCAATTGCCCCTCCATCATATTGGGATCTGAATGATCTGGTTTTAATTCTCAACTCAGGTGAAAAAAAAGTTTCTTCCCAAGAAGGTCATCGAAAAGCAAAAACAAGCGGTCTTTATAAAGAAAGATTAAAAGGCTTAAAAAAAAGATTAGAGGACATCAAAAAGGCGTTTGAAAAAAAAGATTTTACCTGGTTTGGTTGTTTGATTGAAGAAGAAACAGTTTCCATGCACAGCGTGATGATGACACAAAAACCACCACTTTACTTTTGGAGCGAACGGACAATTGATATAATTAAGAAAATCGTTGAAGGTAGAGGTCAAGGCTTAGAAATGTATTTCACCATTGATGCGGGAGAAAACATTCACCTTATCTGCCAAAATAAAAACAAAGAGAAAATCTATAAATATTTTTCCAAGGAAAAAAACATATTAAATATAATTAGTAATCAGGCTGATATTGGCGCTAGATATTATGAATAAAAAAATAATTTTAATAAAACTTGGGGGTAGTCTAATCACCGATAAAGAAAAACCATTTACCGCCAAGATGGAGATTATTAAAGATCTGGCGAGACAGATTAAAGAGGCCCTAGACAAGGATAAAAATATCCAATTAATCATTGGAAACGGTGGCGGGTCATTTCCTCATTATCCGGCCGTTAAATACAAAATGAACAAAGGAATAAAAACAAAAGATCAACTAAAAGGTTTTTGTTTGGTTCAGGACGCGGCCAGCCAACTGAATCGGATTATTGTAGGTGAATTTTTAAAAGTTGGAATTCAGGCAGTGTCAATGAATCCTTCCTCAATGATTATTTCACGTGGTGGTAAAATAAAAGATTTTTTTGTTAAGCCAATTATCAAATTATTAGATTTAAATCTGGTCCCTGTAATCTATGGTGACATTGTCATTGACGAAATACTTGGATCGAAAATATACTCAACAGAACAGTTGCTGGGGGAGATTGCTCTAAGGTTAATCAGATTAAACTTTAAAATCGGAAAAATTATTCATAACGGGGTAACTATTGGTGTTCTTGACGAAAACAGTCAAAATATCCCCAAAATTGATAAAAAAATGTTTACAAAAATAGAGAAGAACTTTACCTTGGTAAAAGGTTTCGATGTTACCGGCGGCATGCTTCACAAAGTAAAAGAATCTTTGGATTTAGCCCAAAAAGGAATAAAAAGCTTAATTATTAATGGAACCTCGAAAAAAAATCTTCTAAAAAAAGCTATTCTGGGAGAAGTAGTTACTGGAACGGTGATAGAATAACTATTCAAGAGTCGGGATTTGGAATGTCCAACCGCCAGTAGCGGCATCCCTAGTAATTATCCCCAACATAT
>CAZPKD010000112.1:0-1992 GCA_964587115.1 uncultured Gammaproteobacteria bacterium
TATCAATATTATACAGCTGTCTTGATCTGGTTTTTTTAGAATTAAAAATTTCTTTTATTTCTGGAGCTTTTACCTTTAACCACTGCAGTTCAGGATTGGTAAAGCCAATCTTGCTGCGACGTAATCGGTTTTTATCAGGCATATGGTTTTTCATGGCATTACGGTAGCAATACCGAGTCCAGCCGTTTTTAATCTTTTGATCTATCGGTAGATTAAAAATAAATTCTACCAATTCATGATCAAGAAAAGGGACTCTGGACTCAATAGAAAAAGCCATTGAGTTTTTATCTTCATAACGAAGCAGGTTTGGTGTTGAATACAAAGTTACATCTTGAGTCAGTCTTTGATTTAGATTGCGACTGGCTTTATAGACAAAAGCGTTATTTTTATGAAAATAATCTGGATTAAGAAAATCTTTCATATTTAAACTTTTGATTAAGGGATTTTTTCTTTCTAAAAGTTCAAGAAAATAACGACTATATAAATCCACGCCCAAAATAACTTCTTTAGCAACACCAAAATATTTTCTTTGATCAATGGCTGACGTCATATATGACCAAAAATACGGTAAATAACCAGCCCAAAGTTCATCACCACCATTACCAGAAAGCATGACTTTAACAAATTTAGATGCCAACTGATAAATCCGATAATAAGCATACGGCGCTGAAGAAATTGTTGGTTCTTCTTGGAAATATACCCATTGATTAAAATCACTCCAAAACTCGTCTACTTTTGGATAGGCATAATGGGGTTGACTACCAGTATATTTTTCTACCTCATGGATATACTGACTCTCATCAATGGTTTGTCCAGGGTAAAGTGCGGAAAAGGTATGAAGTTTCCCGCCAAGATGAAGATCACTACCTTCTTTCATTAAAGCACTAGTTAGAGAGGCAACGCCGCTTGAATCAAGCCCTCCCGATAACGAAACACCCACGGGAACATCAGACAGAAGATGTCTTTTAATGACTTTTTTAAATAATTGATAGAACTCAGTCGCGTATGCTTCATCAGGTTTAGCTGAGGTAAAATTAGGATTAAATTTTGGGAACCAATAACGTTGAATTTTTTTTTCGCCTTTTTTATTAACCATCATATAATGCCCTGGCAGTAATCTTTTAATGTCTGTAAAGAAAGTTTCTTCCTTAGAATCGTGAACCCGGTACATTAAAAATTCGTAGAGAATTTTTTGATTAGACTGAGCTTTAATAAAGGATTGAGTCAAAAGCGCTTTTATTTCTGAGGAAAAAACAAATTGGCTATTTTTCTCGTAATAATACAGGGGTTTGATACCAAGACGATCTCTAGCAATAAATAGTTGTTGTTTTTTCAGGTCATAAATAACAAAAGCATACATGCCGATTAAATAATCGACGACTTTTTCTCCCCATTCTTCATAACCATGAAGAACCGCTTCTGTATCTGAATGATCGGTATTAAACTTATAGCCATGTTTTTTAAGTTTTGACCAAAGGTCCGGATAGTTATAAATTTCTCCGTTTAAAACAATACAGATACTTTTATCTTTATTGAAAATCGGCTGCCAGCCTTTATTAATATCGATGATAGCCAACCGCCTCATCCCAATAGAAAAATTCTCGCCCATGTAGGTACCCTCACCATCTGGACCCCGGTGTTTAACCGAATCAAGCATTGAGTTCAAACTTTTCTTTTGATCTTGAATTTTTTCTGTATTTAAAAAACCTGCAATGCCACACATAGTTTTGTAAATTCCAAATCACAAATTCCAAGTTCCAAACAATATTAAAATCACAATTATTAAATATAAAAAAGTTTGTTAATTGTTTATTGTAATTTATTTGTAATTTGTAATTTGGAACTTGTGATTTATACTACATGCTTCTCAATATCCGTATCCTTTCCCCAACCGGTGGGTGAGTACTAAACAAATTTAACAACCAGTTTCCTTTAACGGCATCTTTTCTAAATGGATTTTCAATAAAAAGATGGGCGGTTGAGGTAGTGGCT
>CAZPKD010000113.1:0-1965 GCA_964587115.1 uncultured Gammaproteobacteria bacterium
ATTATTATTGCTCAAATTGCTCCAGGAGTACGCGTTGCTCTAGGTGAGGAGTTTGGTTTAGCCCCGGGAGAAATCACCACTAAAAAAATAGTGGCCGCCTTAAAAAAAATTGGTTTTGACAAAGTTTTTGATACTCAATTTACAGCTGACTTAACAATTATGGAAGAAGTTAGTGAATTGGTCTACAGAATAAAGAATAAAGGGGTGTTGCCGATGGTGACTTCTTGCTGCCCGGCTTGGATAAAATACATCGAAAAATTTTATCCTGATTTAGTTGATAACATTTCTTCCTGCAAATCGCCTCAACAAATGATGGGGGCGGTTATCAAGAGTTATTATGCGGAGAAGACAAAGATTGATCCAAAAAATATTGAGGTTATTTCGATTATGCCCTGTTTGGTAAAGAAATCAGAGTCAGCCCGCGAAGAAATGAAAAGTGCCTGGCAGTACTGGAAAAAATTTCATCATCTTTATGAAAATGAACCTTTTAATGATGTTGACGTGGTTTTATCAACCAGGGAATTAGCTCAACTGATTAAAGAAGACAAGATTAATTTTAATAACCTGGCGGATACAGATTTTGATGATCCTTTAGGTGAATCAACTGGCGCCGCCACCATCTTTGCCGTTACTGGCGGAGTGATGGAGGCAGCTTTGAGAACGGCTTATGAATTGGTAACCAAAAAACCTTTGGAAAAAATTGAGTTTGAAGATATCCGAGGACTTAAGGGTTCTAAAAAAGCCACTGTTAATCTTGATGGTCTGGAATTAAGAGTTGCTGTCGCTAATGGAATGTTGCAGGCAAAAATTCTTTTGGATGAGATTAAACAAGGTAAATCAATCTATCATTTTATTGAAGTTATGAACTGTCAGGGAGGGTGTCTTGGAGGATCGGGTCAGCCCAGGCATATTGATGTCCCAACAAGAATGAAGAGAATGGAAGGGATTTATAAAAATGATAAAAACTTGGCGGTTCGCAAATCTCATGAAAACCCATCGATTAAAAAACTTTATCAGGAATTTTTAGGTGAACCTTTAAGTGAAAAGGCTCATCTATTGTTACATACTATTTATCAAGGACAAAAACATGAATAAAAAAAACAATGTCCAAACGAGGACAATTTCTTTTTCTCAAAGTTTAGTCACCTCGGTGTTGATCTTTTTATCAGTAGCGATTCCATTTTTTTTGGAAAAGCCTCAGCTTTTAGTCGGTTCAGTTGTTAATGGTCTTTTGATCTTAGCGGCTTTAAATATTAAAGAAGAGAAAAATCTTTTGCCAGTAGTTTTATTGCCAAGTTTAGCGACTTTATCTAGAGGATTAGTCTTTGGTCATTTTACTTTTTTTCTTGCTTATATGATTCCGTTTATTTGGGTTGGTAACTATATTTTGGTTTACGCCCTAAGAAAGATTGATAATAAATTTTTAGCCCTGGTAGTTGGTGGGATATTAAAAGCTTTTGTATTATTTACTGTTGCTAATATTTTAGTTAAACTTTCTATTATTCCGAGAATTTTTATTACTAGTATGGGAATTTTTCAACTCTATACCTTAATTATTGGAGGTATTGGAGCTGTTTTAACTCAAAAAATCTACATAAAAAGTCATTGACTAGCTGATGGGCTAGCGGTTGGGGTAGAAGTTATATTAGGATTTTGATAAGTAAAATTTCTTTGTAATGTTATAACTTCATCAGTAACGCTGCTTTTTATTTTTACCAGCAATTTTTTATCTCCATTGGTTAAATTATAAAGACAAATATCTTTATCAGTAAAAGTAGACCAACTATTATTATTAATTTGATATGACCAGATGACGGGGCAATATCCGGTTTTAGTTGAAATATTAATGCAGACGGTATCTTCCGTTATTAGTTGATTTTCTTGAGGAGATAGAATTGCGACTGGTCCAATAGCCTTTTGACATGAGCTTTCAGTTGGTGTGGAGGAAGGAGTGGCACTTAGAAT
>CAZPKD010000114.1:0-1964 GCA_964587115.1 uncultured Gammaproteobacteria bacterium
AATGTTCAACTGAGAGTTTCCGTCACGAAGTGCGGATTACTCTCAGTTAATCCCGTAAAAGGCGGGAACAGACGTTAAAATTATTTTAGCCGGGGTGGCGAAATGGCAGACGCGCAAGGTTTAGGACCTTGTTCTCGCAAGAGAGTGGGGGTTCAAGTCCTCTCCCCGGCACTTTTTTTCATATTATTCTGTAACTGTCTTAAGGTCACAACAAGACTATTTACCAATTTTTCTTTTGTTGGCTCATCGTCTCTTCCAAGTTGCTGAATTGGATTACCAACTTCAAAAGATACTCTTCGAAAAAAGTTGGTCTCTCTGCTATATTCACCTTTATAACTGATACCGATGGGGACAATAAGAGTTGGAGAAAGAAAACGCATCAACTTAAAAACACCCATATCAAAATCTTGTAACTGATCTAACTGAGGAAGTTGTCCTTTTTCGAATTCTTTACGATGGGCTTCCGGAAAAACAAACACCGACGGCTTGGTTCTAATCTCTCCAAACTCTTTTTTTTGTTGATTCCTTTTATTGGCTAATTCCTTTATCTTAGTTAATAGATCTTTATAAGTCTCATTTGCCTCCTCAGTCGTATATCCATACTTACTGTTTTTAACCTGATAAGATTGGACCACGGGCACTACTTCGGTGGAAAAAAGGAATTGACCGGCTTTTACTACACCAGTTTTAGCCAACCATTCAAAAGGACTTTGATTTTTTTTGTCAAGATGAGAAAAAGAAATGGGAGCCAAGATTTTTCTTTCCCAATGAGGATCAATTATCTTATGAACTACAAATGGAAGAACTAGATCATCTAAAGAAATATGGTTAGAGTAGAGAAGTAAACTATAATCATTGTAAGAAGATAAAAATTGTTTTATCTTCATCATTCTTACCCTCGAATCAAAAGATGTCTCAATCGGATGAATAAGTTTTATTGCATCAACACCGATAGTTGATCTTAGATCTGTCAGAAAAGGCTTTCTCTCAGACATAGGTCTATATTCTAGCAAACTATTTCATAATTAGTTACAATAATATAATTAGCAATTAGTGGTAAATTCATGGCCAGAAAAATAATAAAAACCGCTAAAGGACCGACGGAACTCAAACCTCAAGGAAAATCTGTTTGGATCTGTATGTGTGGTCTTTCGAAGAATCAACCGTTCTGCGATGGTTCACACAGAAGAACTCTTGATGAAGAAGAAGGAAAGATCTATGAATACGACAAGAATGGCAATCGAAAAGAAATTACTTAAGTTTAAGTAAGAAAAATTTATCTGATAAATTTATACATGCAGATATCGTCTATATATTGACCTTTATGCTTTATGCCATTAGGTAAAACTCCATAGTTTATAAAGCCGAACTTTTTGTACATCTTTAGAGCTGAAGAATTATTTGAAAAACATCCTAATACCAAAATTTTTAAATCGGGAATTTCTTTTTTTGCTTCTTCTGAGATAACTTTCATCAGAAGTTTACCAATTCCTAAGCCACGAAAATCTTTAGCGACAGCAATCCCAAAACGGCCAATGTGACTTTCAGCTCTTTCTTTCATCTCGATTGATGATTCGGCCACCAGTTTATCACCAATAAAAACCATTAGAACAATTTTTTGTTTTTTATTTATTTTTTCTATAACCGACTGTAAATATTTTTTTTCGTAATCGACCGTTAACTGTTCACCTTGAAACAAAATAAACGTCTTCTCTTTGGAAAGAGTATTAATATGATTAGTCAGAGTCTCGACATCATTTAAGGTCGGGTAGCGAATAATCACATTTTGACCGTCTTTTATTTTCCCTTGATAAACAATTTGCCCTAGCTTCATAGAAATAATTTTACCAAAACAGCTAACTATAGTAATCTAATATTTTAGATATGTAGACTATAGACCGTTGACAATTGTCCTCTAATAATTTATGGTTGAATAAACTATTAAAAATTGTTTAAATAAATCA
>CAZPKD010000115.1:0-1948 GCA_964587115.1 uncultured Gammaproteobacteria bacterium
TGTGTTGGGTGTGTTTGGTTGTTGGGTGAAATAGATTTTGACATGTTAATAACCCACCCTTCATTTATGCCTAAATTAGCTAAGTTTGCCAAAGTTTTGGGACCAAAAGGATTAATGCCCAACCCAAAAGCCGGGACTATTTCACCCAAGCCTGAAGAAGTGGCTAAAAAATTTGAAAAAGGGGCAATGAGATGGAAGGCAGAGGCAAAATTTCCTTTAATTCATCAGATGATTGGGAAAATATCTTTTTCTGACAATGATATTATTGACAACGCCAAACTTTTTCTTCAATCAGTTGGTAAATCCCATATTCAAAAAGCCTTTATCAAGCTGACGATGAGCCCATCAGTCAAACTTGATTTGGAAAAATGTATATAAGCCTATCCAACCTGCGAGGTTGTACGAGGCTAATTATTCCAAAACTAGTTTTTTTATCTGCTTTAACCGTCTTTGGTAATTGATATTGTTTTCAACAAATCTCTTATATGTAAACCGATTGGAGATTGAAATTTCTTTTAAATTCTCTTTTAGAAGTAGGGGACTGCTAATAATCTCTTTATACGAAGAAAACCGCCAGTCTTCAGGATGATTAACAAGGCTATTTGTGGTTGGGTTTAAATGAATATATCTGGAAACGTGTAAAAGTTGTAGATTATTTTTGATTACTACGGCCTTAAATCGAGACTGCCAAAGTGGTCCTTTTCTATTATTTCTAATATTAAAGTACCGGGTGTAACTATTTTCTACATCACTAATGTATTTGGAAATTTTTTCATTAGATAAACTTTTAATTAATAGGTGATAATGATCTGGCATTATGCAAAAACTTATAAACTTGATTATTGAGTTCTCTCGCAATAATAAAAGATTATTTTTGACTTTTATGTTTTTTCTCAGAAACAAAGAAAAGCTAATTTTTTTATCGAAGTTGTTGTAATAATCCAATATTTTTATGAATCTTTCTGCCCCTTTGTTATCGGTAAAAATACCAAAATTGGCTATGCTTTTATTAAATAAGTGATAGTAATAATTCTTATTAAATCCTGTAGACACTTAAATAGTATTAAACAACGCAAAAAAATCATCAATGGACTATATACCACAAAACTATATTTTTAGATTGTCCAAACAAGTTTTTAAGTCGATAATATATCACCAATACAACCTCGTAGGTTGTATGGCAGAATAAATTACTAAAAAAACACGCAAAAAATCGATATAATAAATTGAATATGGATAAAATTCCCACCACCTATGCCAAACTTTGGCAGTATCTTTCTCAAAATCAAAAAGATCTAATATTAGAAGGCCAGTATTTGATGGATGATATTATTAAAGACAATGCCTTTCATTTTAAGGACTACTCTTTTTTGATTTTTCCTTTTGCCAAAGCCTATGAGGGATACTTAAAAAAACTTTTTTTGGATATTAAATTTATCTCTCATCTAGACTATATTTCTGACCATTTACGTTTGGGAAAACTAATGTCTCCTAATCTAACTGAAAAACTGGGCGATCGGTCGCTCTATAAAATGGTTACTGACAGAGCTGGTAGTCAGTTGGCCGATCAGATCTGGGAGACGTGGAAGGTCGGTCGAAACCAGATTTTTCATTATTTTCCTCACAATCTTAAAGCGGTGACTTTTGAAGAAGCGGAAAAAATTGTAGAAAAAATTATTGTTACTATGGAGTCATCATATCTTAGTTTATATAAGTTTTCCAAATAAAAAATGAGAGGTCTATCAACAGCAAAAGCAGAGGCACTTCTAAAACAATTTGGGCAAAATGCCATTTCGGAGCAGAAGAAAAAGAGCTTATTAATAAAATTTCTTGAACAATTTAATAACTTTTTGACACTACTTTTGATTATTGCGGCCGCCTTATCTTTTTTTATCGGCGAACCAATTGACGGAGGATTAATTATTACCATTGTTATTTTAAATGCTTT
>CAZPKD010000116.1:0-1947 GCA_964587115.1 uncultured Gammaproteobacteria bacterium
TATGTTCATATTTAAACGATGTAACTGTAAGATCAAGAGGTCGATTTCGATTAATACCCTTCAACTTAATAAGTTGAGCAAATACTTAGAACTGCTTTCAGTGAAATCCCGTCTGAAAATACTGTTTATTCTTAACAGTAGACCTCATTGTGTCTGTGATTTAATGGTCCATACAAAAATGTCTCAAAGTCTCATATCACATCATTTGGCTGACTTAACAAAATCAGGATTTATTGAAAGTAAAAGACAAGGGAAATATATTGACTATTGTTTAACAAATAAAGGTAAAAAATCTCTTAAAGTCTTAGAATTATTAGTTAATAATTAATATGAAAATTCAAGTATTAGGATCAGGTTGTCCTACATGTCACAATTTATATAAATTAACACAACAGGCAGTTAAAGAATTAAAGCTTAACGAGAGAGTAGATTATCTAACTGGAGATACAGGAATACAAAAAATTATTGAGATGGGTGTTATACAGTCCCCAGTACTGGCAATTGATGGTAAACCAGTAATGACAGGATTTACTCCAGACATTAAAAAGATTAAAAGTTTAATTATGGCTAAAAGATAATAGATTTATGGACATTTTTAAACCAATGCAGATTTTTGCAGATTTGATTACATACAACTGGTTAAATATTGCTAAACATTCATATCTTGGAGACACGGTAAATTTTTTTATCTATGACCTTGTAAAAATTGGGTTATTGCTTATCGTAATCAACTATTTTATGGCTGTCGTTAGATATTATTTTCCCATGGAGAAGGTAAAAAACATTCTAACTAAACGGCGTTGGTTTGGGTTAGATTATCTTTTTGCCGCACTTTTGGGAGTTGTTACTCCATTTTGTTCTTGTTCTTCAATTCCCTTGTTTATAGGCTTCCTTGGTGCTGGAATACCAATTGGGATAACTTTTACATTTCTTATCGCCTCTCCCCTAATCAACGAAGCATCTTTGTATTTATTCCCTACAATGTTTGGTATTAAAATAACTATTTTATATAACCTAATTGGAATTATGGTTAGTATGCTTGGAGGAATGCTTATTCAAAGATTAAATATGAAAAGGTTTGTTAATAAAGAGATTTTAAAATTTAAGTCAAAAACAGAAGTTGAAAAAGAAAACAAAGGAGAATCAGTAGCTTTATTAAAGCTTCTAAAGTATTGGTGGATTGATGGATTTGCTATAACTAAAACTGTCTTTTTGTATGTTGTTTTAGGTGTAGGATTAGGGGCTTTAATTCATGGATTCGTACCGACAAGCTTTGTAGAAAAATATCTTGCCATAAAAGCCTGGTGGACGGTTCCATTAGCAACATTTTTAGGCGCACCTCTTTACGCAAATTCAGTCAGCGTCATTCCTGTGATGGAGGCACTGGTTAAAAAAGGCATACCTCTCGGAACAGTATTGGCTTTTATGACCTCTATCGTAACGATTTCCATACCTGAAGGATTAATTTTAAAAAAGGTTATGAAATGGCCGCTTTTGATAATGTTTTTTGGCATTACAATAATTGGGATCATTTTTATGGGATACTTTTTTAATTTTGTTCGTTAGTTATATAAAAAAATGGATAAAGAAAAGCTAAATTGTATAAAAATGAATCTTCCAAAAGCTCAAAATCCAACTGGTGATTGGGTTGAGGCCGGTTTAATAGCAGAAAAATCAAACAGTATTACGGTTGATTGGTGTAAACAGAAATCAATTGTTGATTTGATTAGAGCAATTGCTTCCAGTTGCTCGCCAAATATAAGGGTAGACCAACTTTAAAAACTTATCTGTATCTACTAATTCTCCCTTTACTAATTAGTTTTAATTTATACTCTCGTCTCAATTTTTTTATCGCCGCTTCTCTTTTTAAAGCTTCGGATTGAGTTCTGTATACCTCACCCAAACCAACCCAAACACACCCAACGACACACAACCCCAAACACACCC
>CAZPKD010000117.1:0-1908 GCA_964587115.1 uncultured Gammaproteobacteria bacterium
TTTTCTAACAATTCTTTGGGCCAGTGAAGCATTAAGAACTGAAGCAATTAAAAACGGCTCTCCGCCAAGATCAATTAGACGAGGAATGGCAGTGGCCGCATCATTTGTGTGAATGGTTGAAAAAACTAAATGTCCAGTTAGGGCCGCCTGGATAGCTAGCTGTGTTGTTTCGGTATCACGAATTTCACCGACAAGAATAATATTAGGATCTTGTCGGAGGAACGACCTTAGACCATTAGCAAAAGTTAGGCCGGCTTGAGGGTTAATTTGCACTTGATTAATGCCAACAATTTGATATTCAACTGGATCTTCCAGGGTAACGATATTAACTCCAGGTTTATTTAAACGCGATAAAATCGAGTATAGGGTGGTTGTTTTACCAGATCCAGTTGGTCCAGTTACCAAAATGATTCCGTAGGGTCGACTAATCGCTTCTTCTAGATCTTTAAACTGTGGTCCGCGTAGGCCCAATTCCATTAGAGTCGGTAGTCCGCCGGTTTTTTTCAAAAGACGCATAACAATCTTTTCCCCATGAACCGTTGGTAAAGTCGAGACACGTAGATCAACTTCTTCTTGGCCAACCTTAAATGTAAAACGACCATCTTGGGGAATTCTTTTTTCATCAATCTTCATTTCTGAAAGAATCTTTATTCTTGAACTAACCGCATCATGAATTCCTCTTGGCAGACTTAACTTTTCTTGAAGAATTCCATCAATTCGGTAACGGACTCGAGTTTTCATTTCTTCGGGTTCAATGTGGATATCTGAGGCGCGGCCCTTGACAGCAAATTCAAGGATCGTATTGACAATCTTTGCCACCGGCGCTTCTTTAATTACCGTTCCCACAGTTTGGTCATCTTTTGTTTGTCTATAGTCGACCTCTTTTAATGCCTCTTTGACGTCAGGAGAAAGGCTTTGGGAATATGAGGTTTCTATTGCCCTAGTGACATCCTTATCATAGGCCAATTGAGGAACAATGTTTTTTTGGGTTTTTTTTTCAAGAAAATCAAACAGCGGAACATTAAAGGGATCGGCCGTAGCAACATAGATTGTTCCATTCTTTTGGTCATAGTTAACAGGAATTATGTTGTAACGGATGGCCACAGATTCCGTTATAAAACTTAAAGCTTGAGGATCAACGGCGGTTGTGGCAATATCAATATAATTTACATTTAAAATATTAGCCATGGCCGCAAGAACATCATTTTTTTTTAAATCAGTTTGTTCTAATAGATACTGTTCAATGGGAATGTTGTTTTTTATAGACTCAAGTTCATACTTATCAGCTTGAGTTTGGTCAATAACGCGATTCAAAATTAGTAAATTCAGAAGTTTCTTTGGTGGAATGCTCATTATTTCAATATAATATAATTTTTTGGTAAAATGCAATGTAAAATATGACTCCTCTAATTATTGTTGGTAAAACCAAAACTTCTTTAACTAGTTATCTAAAAAAATACTTGAAGGATAATCTCTTTCCCAGCTATCTGATTTACGAGATAAAACCACTCAAACAAGAAATTGTTATTGCTCAGATTCGCCAACTTAAAAAAGAACTTAGCTTAATCCAAACAGGAAAAAGGCTGGTGATTTTCTATAATCTGGACAATTCTAGTTTAGAAGTCCAAAACGCTTTGTTAAAAACCCTTGAAGAAAAAAATGAAGCGGTTCAATTTATCATCTTAGTTAATAATTTACAAAAGATTATTCCGACAATCCAATCTCGGTCAAAAGTAATTAATCTTAGTCAAAAAATTGAGCTAGATCTCAACCAAAAATATATAAAGATTTTGGAGAAGGTTGAGAAATCAAAGCAACCTGATTTTTTAGCGGAAGCGGAGCTAAACCGAGTTACCCGCGAGCAATCTTTAGAATTTATTAATCAATTATTGATTTATTATCGACAAA
>CAZPKD010000118.1:0-1907 GCA_964587115.1 uncultured Gammaproteobacteria bacterium
AAAAACCAATGCCGGCAATCACCGACAAAAAAGCCGAGCGCGATCTGGTAAAAAGAGTGATCACAAAATTCAAAACTAAATATCCTCCCAACAAATAACTGTTTAATTTTTTTTCATTATTAAGGCTTTTTATAAAAAAATACAAAGCGATAAAAAAGTTAATCGCTAAAAATGCTCCTAACCAATTTGGCTGGCCTAAGGTAGAAAACATTCTCGCCGCTGGATCAAACTGGCTGGTCCAACATTTATTATTGAATTGGCCCATAAAAACCAAGCAAGAAAGGTCATAACCCAGCTTTCCCGGAATCCCCCAGAGGATAACCAAAACCGAAGAGATTAAAGAGGTAACCAAAAGTTTTTTCACGGCCGATTTGTCTAGATTGGAAACAAAGGCATAGTAAAGAATTAAATAACAAAAAATCGACAATAGTCCGCCGTTGAAACGTCCATAATAACCAAAAATCGATGTGTGGACATCAATAGAAAAAACTGTTGCTAGAATCTGGGAAATAAAAAAAAGACCAATCGGCAAATCTAAGAAAGTTTTTTTAAAAACAATCTTTTTAGATAAGATTGTTTTTATCAGCCATAGTCCAGCAATCAAAGCCGTAATAATATAGATTGAAAGCATTTTGTTAAACTCAAACAGTTCTGAAGTGGCTGAGCTCATTACTAGGGGAGTTAAAAAAAACAATCCTTGATAAAGGTAGAGAATGATCGTGTCTATCATAATTATTCTATATAGTATTTATATATTGTATTATTATATCCCTTTTCTTTGATAAGTCTAATGACTTTTAAAGGCGTCTTAACTTGTCCTTTTATCAAATTTAAAAAGGTTAGATTATTACCGAGCAATCGATTGTCAAAAAAGAACTGGTTAAGGAGTAAAAAGTTTCCCAAGCACAAAAATGCCACCAAAATAATCATCTTTTTTGACCAATACTTTTCAATAAAATAGGCCAAACCCAATCCCAAATAGGGAATCGAAACGATAAAAAACCGGTCGCCAAAACCGGCTGAGACATAAGGGTCCCAAAAAGTAATTAAAAAAGTGTAGGCTAAAAAGACAAAAATAAAAATTAAAAGAAATTCTTTGAAGCTCTTTTTATTGACCGCATCAATCACACCCACTATCGCCAATAGCAGAATCGGCGCCCAGGCAAAAAAACCCCGTGAAGCCGAAAAAAGGTGATTAAATATGCCGATTAGTTGAAAATGGGTAAAGCTGCCTTTTTGCCCGATAAAGTAGGGATTAGCCAAAAAACTCCCGTACATAATTTTTTGAAAGATCATCTGTGGTCCCTGTCCAATTAAAAATCCTAAAACGAATAAAGATAATAATGACCAAGAAAGTTTTTTCCGATTATTTTTAATGATCTTATAATAAATCGGAGTAAGAAAAATTATCTCAGGAAGTCGCGTAATCAAAAGCAGTCCCGACAAAAAACCAATAAGAAAAACATTTAACTCGTTTATCTTAAAACGATAACTTCTATACAACAAATAACAAATGATAAAAAAAGAGACTTGGTGAGACAAAGCTGGTTCAAAAAAAATATAATAGGTTAAATTGGTCCCGAAAAGCAAACCCATCACGGTCAATAAAATAGTTTTCTCTTTAAAAAAGTTTTTTAAATACTTTTCCAAAAAATATAGACCGGCCAGTCCTAAAATAATCCCGGTTATTCCCGGACCCAACTCATAAAAAACACTAAAATTATTTAATCCTAATTTAAAAACAGTGTTAGCTAGAGAAATAACCCCCAAAGACGGTAACCAAAACAAACTGGTACCGATAAGCCAGGGAATGTTTCTTACTCCGGTAACCGTCCTGTTGGTATCCCAAAAAATCCGGCCGGATAAATTTCTGATAATCGGATCAAAGTTAAGATTTTTTTGAAAAA
>CAZPKD010000119.1:0-1867 GCA_964587115.1 uncultured Gammaproteobacteria bacterium
AGTAATCCGTAACCCTGGCGAAATCGAGTATTTAAAAAAAATACCCAATTTTTTTCTTATTGGTGTTAAGGCAAAACGAAATCTACGGTTTCAGAGGCTTTTAAAACGAGGAAAAGCTTGGGACCCCCAGACTTACGCAGATTTTTTAACAGTAGACAGACGGGATTTAGGAGTTGGCCAAGAAAAACTTGGTCAGCAGGTCGGTCGGTGTCTAAAATATTGCGATTTTATTCTTACTAATAATAAAGATATTAATGATTTTCAGAGGAAAATTAGCCTACTTTTAACGAAGATTAATCGGTTCATCTAAACATGATCTTCTCGTCAACTCGAAAATAATCGAAGAGCTCATCGTCTTTAAACCAAACCTTGATTTCTTTTTGGCCATCTTCAACCGTATCTGAGGCATGAATAATGTTCCTTAAAGGTCGACTTTGTTCATTGGCCAAATCGATTGTGTCGTGGGAAAAATCGCCACGGATAGTGCCAGGGGCAGCCAAAACCGGAATTGTATTACCAGACAACTTTCTGACAATTTCGATGGCCTCATAACCCTCAACTACTGCCAAAAAAACCGGTGATTCTTGTAGGTAGGTAATTAACCATTGTTTAACGGTTTTTCCAATACTGATCGCGTCATTAGTTCCAAAAATTTTTTTAGCATCAAGACCCTTTTTAGCGTAATTTGTCAGGGTTCGTTCGCCAACTTTTTTAAACCAAACTTCGGTTGAAGGGTAATGATCAATTATCTGTTGTTCTTTGGCCCAGGTGAATTTTAGACCGACAATCTTAAGGCCGACTTGTTCAAAACGCTTAATTATCTTTCCAATCAGACCGCGTCGAACGCCATCTGGTTTTATTATTAACAAAGCTCTTTGTTTTTTCATAATGTTTTCAAAAGCTCGATACCGTTTTTTTTAGACCGCCTCACCCACTTTATGTGGGGCCCAGGCGATTGTCTAAAAAAAAGATATCTGCGCTTTTAAAATTGATAATTAAAAATTCAAAGCTCAAACATCAAAACGTTTTGTTATTTGAATTTTGAATTTAAATTGATGTTTGATTTTTGTCATTTGATGTTATTTTAAATATAGCTGGTCGATGTCTCGTTCATAACTCTTAAAGTCAGTGGTTCCAAACCAATACAAAATTTCTCTTTGTGCTTCGGCAACATCACCTGATGCATGAACAAATGTCTCAACCACTCGGTCTAAAGCCACCGAAAGGGGAGAAGAATCATAAGAATGGCGAGCGTGAATAGTACCAGGGTCAGCCAAAAGAGGAATGGTGTGCCCGCGAATTTTTCTTACCAAAGAAACTGCCTGAGGACCTTCCCAAACGCAAACAACAATTGGTCCTTGTTTCCAATAATTAACCAGTCGTTCGTAAACAAACTTTCCTAATTTATGTGGGTCATCGGTGCCCATGGTATTTTTAACATCCAAATTTGACTGTTTAAAGCTTGATAAAGTTTTTTTACCCATCTCGACAATCCACTCTTTAGTTCCCGGATAGTGATTCTTTATTACCTGTTCGTCGGGTTTAACCATTTTGGCAATCAGAAGTTTGAGGCCAACCTCTTCTAAGTATTCAAAAATGGTTCCGGTTAGGCCCCGTTGAACCGCATCGGGTTTAATAATCACCAAGGTTTTTTCTATTAATGTATTCTTTGTCATTTTTTATAATTATATATTAATTTTTTAGGTGTCGCAAAGAAATGGGTCCCGATCCCACTTCGTCATATCAAACATGACTTCGTGGGACAAGCAGCGCTGGCGGGCTTGCCCACCGAAGCCTTGGCGAAGGTGGGAATGAATTTGACGACAGAATCTAAAAAATTTATAACTTTGCAACAATTTCATTAGCG
>CAZPKD010000120.1:0-1839 GCA_964587115.1 uncultured Gammaproteobacteria bacterium
CAAAAAATTTTCTTTCGTTTTACTTTACTCAATAAGTGTTTGGTTTTTTTTAGCCGCTCATCTTATGAAATATTTTTTAGCCATTTTCTGGTAATCTATGTCGTTTCCTTATCAAAATACTACAAATATCTTAATCATTTAACTTTTTTTATGGTTGTTTTCATTATCACTGTAATAGTCCAACTGATTTTGAATTATTTAAAAAAAACGTTGTTGAAACGACCTGAGATCGTAGTCTAGTTTGCCAACAAATTAATTGTCGCGGGTATTGCGTCGGTGAACCCGGCGTTCGGCTTCGGAGAGAAATTGTTTTCTTATTCGTAAGCTAATCGGGGTTACTTCTAAAAGTTCGTCATCGTTGATAAAGTCCAAAGACTGTTCCAAACTTAAAGTATTATGAGGCGATAAAGGCGCCGTTACCCCTTCACCTTTGGAACGGTTATTGGTCTGTTGTTTTTCTTTACAAATATTGACTTCAATATCATTGCTTTTATTAGCCAAACCGACCACCATACCAGCATAAATTTCTGTTCTTGGCCCGATAAACAAAACTCCCCTATCCTGAGCATTAACCAAACCATAGGTCATTGAAGTACCGGATTTGGTCGCCACCAATGCCCCACTTCTTAAAGATTCCATCTTTGGGCCTTTTTTTTCAAAACCCAAAAAATAAGAATGGATCTGGGCTGTGCCTCTGGTTTTGGTCAACAAAGAATTTCTTATTCCTAACAAATTCTGACTGGAAATTTTATAAACCACTCTGGTCATTAAACCTCTTTCATCTTTCATATCCATCATATTGCCTCGTCTTTTACCCATTTCCTCATTAATAAGTCCAATAAATTCTTTGTCCACCTCAATCGTTACCTCTTCATAAGGTTCACAAATTTCACCGTCAATGGTTTTGTAGATCACTTGTGGCTTGGAAACTTCCATCTCAAAACCTTCCCGACGCATTGTCTCGATAAGAATGGCCAAATGCAGTTCACCCCGACCATAGACAACAAAGTGTCCGCTTTTAGCATCTTCTTCGATCCTTAAACCAAGATTGGTTTCTTTTTCTTTCCAGAGCCTTTCTTTGATTTGGCGTGAAGTACCATATTTTCCTTCTTTGCCGCCAAAAGGACTGGTGTTAGGACCAAGGGTAATTTTTATGGTCGGCTCTTCAACGTCAATCTTCGGCAAACTAACTGGCATTGACGGATCACAGACTGTCTGACCAATAGTTAACTCAGGAATTCCGGCAATGGTGACAATATCACCACTAGAAATCTTATCCACTTCCTGTCTTTTTAAACCTTCGGTCGTATAAATTTTTTGGGCTTTATAGTTGCCGATAACTTTATCATCAGCCACCAAGACAATTGATTGATTCTTTTTTAAAACTCCCTGATTAACCCGGCCGATACAAAGTTTACCCACATAGTTGTCGTAATCTAAGGTAGAAATTAACATCTGAAAGGGTTTATCTTCATTTTTAACGCTGTTGGGAATCTCTCTAACAATGGTTTCAAATAAAGGCGCTAAATTATCAGGCAAATCGGAAGAATATTTTTCCGGCAGTTTATAAAAAGCTTTACCGTCTCGGCCAACCGCATAAAGAGTGATAAACTGTAAAGAAGAATCATCCTCAGCCAGTTCCAAAAACAAATTTTCTACTTCATTTAAAACTTCCTCGGGTCGGGCGTCTTTTTTATCAATTTTGTTGATAACCAGAATTATCTTTAAACCGGCCTCCATGGCTTTTTTTAAAACAAATTTTGTCTGAGGTAAAGGACCTTCAGCCGCATCAACCAGCAAAATCGCGCCGTCAGCCATATTAATCGTCCGTTCTACTTC
>CAZPKD010000121.1:0-1829 GCA_964587115.1 uncultured Gammaproteobacteria bacterium
AGTTTCGGATTAACAATAAAATCTCCTGTTATATGCGTAGGTAAATTAATCTTATCTTCATGAGAAAATTTTTCTAAATGATTGGTAAAGTCTGCATATGGATCGGGTAAGCTTAGTTTCCCAAAGCGCTTTAATGCCTCAACCTTACAACCCCCGGCACAAGAATCTCGAAGTTTACAATGTGAACATTGTTCAGGAGTCAAACTACCATCTCTCCACTCAACCATTTTTGCCCATGACTTTTTTAAATCATCATCCATAACATTTCCATAAACCTTGTCCAAATGCGGACAAGAACGAATCTCACCATTACTACCGATAGTACATGTAGTCTGACCAGCGTGGCAAATTCGAGCTTTTGCAAAATCTGTTAAATTTCCTCCAGTAAACATACAAGTTGGGGAACCAATAAAGGATGCAACCTTTAGGCTTAATTTTTTTTCGATTTTAATTAATTGGTTGAAGATGGATCGTGTCTCTTCCAGAGTCAAAGTATAGGCGGAAAAATCATCACAATTAATCGGCGTACAAGCCTTAGAAGCACCAAAAGTATTTATTCCTAACTCCTTAATATATTTGGCAGTTTGATAAATTTGGTCTAAATTAATCTTGGTGATGACCATGTTTGCCAGCAGTTCGATGTTATAACGCCTAGCCAACCTAATACCTTTTTCAATCATTGAAAAAGCGTGGGGTGAGTTAGTTATTAAAGCAGTTGTTTTCGGGTCATAAGAAGGAACAGAAACGAGAATAGGAATATTTAAAACTTTGATTTTCTGAGCTATTGATGGCGTTAACAAGGTGAGGTTAGAATTGAGATGAATAAAAACGTGATGTTTTTTTAGAATTTTCAGATAAGGATAAATCTGGTTAAACACCAATAACGGCTCACCGCCCGTAACAACAACGTGTAAAACTTTATTTTTGAGTATTTCGTTTATTGTTCTGGAATAAATGGCGTCAATATTTTTAGGAATAGCATACTTTAATATAGGCCCGTCTTTTTCCCGCCAATAGTTATAGCAGTGAATACAACGATGATTACATAACGGTGTTGTCTCCCACTGAACTATTACTGGAGAGGATAGTTGAAACATATCTTGTTAACAGCCACCGGCGCAATCACCCGAATAACCTGAAGAAGATGATTTATATAAAGGTGTGCTTATCTTTTTAGGATTAAGTGTGGCATTGGCTAATTCTTTAACCAAATCCTGTGGTGTTGTAAGTGGCTTCCCGTCATTAATAGAAATGCCTATGGCCCTTTGTTGTTGGCGATCATAAATTACATCAACATCAACAGCAGAATATTCATACCTGTTCCTATTAAATGTTAAAGACATCCCTTTTTCTGATCTCTTCACACGACCTTTAACACTTTGGCTTAATCCATCTAACTCTTCTTTTATCTTCATTTGTTTAAGCATTCTTTCTTCCTCTTGAGCTTGTTTTTCTCTTTGTCTTTGTTCCTCTTCTTTTTGTCTTTGTTCTTTTTCTCTTTGTCTTTGTTTCTCTTCGGCAGCAACCCTTTTTTGTTCTTTCTCTCTTCTTATTTGAGTGGCTTCTTCAGCTTGACGTTGTGCTAACCCTTGTTCATATAGTTCTTTAGCGCTTGGCATAAGGTTTTACTCCTTTTAGCGAAATAATAATACAAAAACTATATTATGTCAACTTTCCTCAAAAAACATATGTCAGAAATAAGTTTGTTAGAAGAAGAGCGAACTTTCGGACCTTGTCGTCTATTGCTGTATTTATGATGTCAAAACTATAAAATAGTTACTCTTTTGTAACGCTAATACTGCTTGGAGGAATTGGGTTGTAGAATTAGT
>CAZPKD010000122.1:0-1825 GCA_964587115.1 uncultured Gammaproteobacteria bacterium
GTCAGATCTCAATTGTTTATGAAATGCCCATGTCTGAGATGATCTCTGATTTTTATGATAACTTAAAAAGCGTCAGCTCCGGGTATGCGTCTTTGGATTGGGAGTTTTTACGCTATCAGCCGGTTGAGGCAGATAAACTAGTAATTCTTTTAAACTTAGAACCAGTGGAAGAGTTTTCGGAAGTAGTGGTTAAGCAAAGAGCGATGATGAAAGGCCAGATGATTACTAAAAAATTGCGTGAAATCATTCCCAGACAACAGTATGAGGTTAAAATTCAGGCCCAGTTTAAGGGAAAGATTATTGCCTCAGAGAGAATTTCTCCCTTTAGGAAAGATGTTTTAATAAAAAGCGGTAAGGTGATTGGCGCCGGTGATGTAGGTCGAAAAAGAAAGCTTTTGGAGAAACAAAAAGAGGGTAAGAAAAAAATGAAAATGATTGGAAAAGTAGAAATTCCCAAGGAAGCGTTTTTTAAGCTGTTTAGAAGGAGTTAAAAAATCAAAACTTAAAGATCAAAGCCAAGTTCAAAGTTGAAAACCGACTAGGATTATATTTTTTTGAGCTTTACGCTTGTTTTTGATATTTGATCTTTGAGATTTGCGTTACTGTAATTTTTTAAAAAGATTTAGTGCTTGCCTGAATGCCTGGTCCATATTGAGGTATTGGTAGCTGCCGAGGCGGCCGAGGAAATAAATATTTTTTTTCTCGAGCTTTTTTACTTCTTTTTGATACTTCTGATAAAGTTTAAGGTTTTTTTCTGACAGGACAGGGTAATATGGTTCTCTGCCCCAGGTGGGATATTCGTGGATAATAGTTGTTTTTTTATTTTTTTGACCAGTGGCATGTTTGGGTTCAGTGATTCGGGTGAATCTAAAATCATTAGGATAGTTGATCTGGACACGTGTCTGGAACCATTCTTTATTTAGCGACATATTTTTAAACCTCAATGAGCGATATTGGAGGTGACCAAATCTATAGTCAAAAAAACTGTCAACTTTGCCGGTGAAGAAAATCTTTTCATAGCTTTCTAATTTATTTTTTATCTTAAAAAAATCAGTTTGCAGCAAAACTTTGATGTTGGGGTGGGCTAACATTTTTTTGAAGATTGCCAAATAACCCTTTTTTGGTACAAGTTGGTATTTATCAGTGTAATATCGATCATCAAAATTTGTGTAAATTGGTATTCGACCGGCGACTGAGGTAGAGATTTTTTTTGGGTCAGTATCCCACTGTTTTGTTGTGTAACCTTTAAACATTTTTTCATAAAGTTTTTTACCAACCCGCGCAAGAAATAATTCTTCGCTATTTTTTGGTTTTTTTATTTTTAGAGTATTCTTATCTAACCAGGCTTTCATTTCTTTTTCTGATTTAAGGTCAAGATTGAATATAAGGTTAACCGTTTTTATATTGACGGGGATTGGGACTAGTTGACGACCAACATAGCTTAAAACTCGGTGTTCATAAGAGCGCCAGTCAGTGAAACGACTGACATATTGATAGATTTTTTTATCATTGGTGTGAAAAAAATGCGGTCCGTATTTAGGGATAAGAATACCGTCTTCATTAAAATAGTCAAAACAGTTACCACCGATATGGTTATGTTTTTCTATCACTAAAACTTTTTTACCCAGATGGGCAAATCTTTCGGCCAGGGTGGCGCCAGAGATACCGGAACCGACAATAATTATGTTATGTTCCATAAAGTTAAAAAATCAAAACTTAAAGATCAAAGTCGGCACCTTTACGCCGGTGCTGATCGCCCTGGCATTCCGGGAAACCCAGCTCGGCTTCGGCATCATGCTGTTTACGGTCATCACGGCGCTGGGCC
>CAZPKD010000123.1:0-1818 GCA_964587115.1 uncultured Gammaproteobacteria bacterium
GTGGCGATTTTTTCCCAACTGAATTTTTTAATCACACTTTTATAAGCTCGTTGGCCCATTTTTTCTCTTAGAGCGTCATTCTGCAAAAGATAGTTGACTTTTTCGGCAATCAGTTTGGCGCTTTTTGGCCTGATTAAAAAACCATTATAACCGTCTTTGACAAGAGTGGTGACACCACCCTTGCGACTGACAACAACCGGGGTTTGATGAACCATCGCCTCCAAAATGACCAATCCAAGAGGTTCATTCCAGACGCTTGGAGCAACGTAAATATCAGATCGTAAGTAAAAGTCGTTTATTTCACCCAGTCTTTGAGAGAAGTAACCTAACATATGGACATTGGTTAGTTTATATTTCAAAATTAAACTTTCCAAATATTTTCTCTCCGGACCATCGCCTAAAATAACTATTTCGGCTCTTATTTGGCGGGCGGCTTTAATTAAATACTGGACACCCTTATGTTCGGTAAGACGACCGGTAAAAAGAACCATTTTGTCATATCTAAAGTTATATTTTTTGTCAATCCAGGAAACATCTTTGTTGAAATCTACATTGTTATTGACTCCGGCAGGAATGGTTCTGGTTTTATTTGAAAGATCTCTTCCAAACATTTTTAAGTACCAGTCGCGGGTAAAATTGCTGTTGGCGGTAATAAATTTTGCCCTATATGAAGCGTCACGGACCAGTGATCGCCAACGAGAATCCTCTTTAAAATAGTATAAATCGCTGCCGTGAGTAGAGATGATATAAGGTTTTTTGTAAAGATTGGCCAGTTCGCGGCCAATGGGAGGAAGAAAGGCCGTGTGAAAAACATGGATAACGTCAGGTTTAAACCTACTGATTGCCTTAGCGGTTCGTAAAAGATAGTAATTAACAATCTCAATCTGCTCAACATTGGACATCTTGGAGTATTTTTTTACGCCTAGTAGTTCTGGATTACCGACAAAAACACCCATCTGCGGCGGTTTTAATCTAAAGATTTTTGCCGACTTGAACACTCGACTTTCTGGAGCAACAATAGCCGCTTGAAACTCATCGCCATATTTAAGTTTTAGATTGTCAACAAGCCGTCTAAGCCATGCTCCGGAACCATTTCCCCAAAGGGGAAACATGTAAAGATATAGGACCTTCATATTTCTTAATATTATATCATTTACCCCTTTTTTACTATTTTTTTCTGATGATTTAATTAGATATAAACGAAGATATAGGTTAATTCTTAAAGAAAGCTGAAGCTTTAATAATCTCAGGGAAAGTTTGATTAATAATTGTTTTTTCTTTCTCTAAAAAATTTTGTAAAACATAGGTTTCACCGTTAATTCTTTTTTCCGGGAGACGATTGTCAACACCAATTCTTACTCGCAAAAAATCCTTTGTTTTTAAAATTTTTTCAATCGATTCGATGCCGTTATGGAGTTTTGGTCCGACGCTTTTTTGAATGTGAAACTTACCCAAAGGAATATCAAGGTCGTCGTGGACGATGATTAAGTCACTAGGTGATAGGGAGTAGGTGGTAGTTAGTTTTTTGACGGCGTCACCGGATTTGTTCATAAAGGTTTGGGGCTTGGCAAGAATAACATTATGTGATAAAGAATAGATATTAGATAGTAGGTATTTATTATTTTTGAACTTTAAGTTGTTGTTTTGATCTTTGATTTTTGATCTTTGATTTTTTAGTAAATAATCCACGAACATAAACCCAACATTATGACGATTGTTTTTATATTTTTCACCAGGATTTCCTAGGCCAACGATTAGTTTCATAAAACAAATTATAATTGATTTTTATTGAAAAATTCCTTTATACTGATCTTAGGG
>CAZPKD010000124.1:0-1810 GCA_964587115.1 uncultured Gammaproteobacteria bacterium
TCAAGAAGTAATAGATAGTCTTAAGGCTTTAAATAAGAAATATTGGCGAACGGATAAAAATGGTGACCTGGTTATTTATGTTCCTGATTAGAATTTTCAATTTACAATTTTCAATTTCCATTGAAATTATAATTTTAAAATTTACAATGAATATACAATCAAAAAAAACACAGACGAAAAAAATCTTTGATTTAGAAGAAAGAACAGCTATATTTGCCGAGAAAACAATAAATATTTTAGGCCGTCTTCCAAGTAATTCCATTAATAATTCTATAGTAGGACAACTTGTACGATCAGCTAGTTCTGTTGGAGCTAACTACTGTGAGGCAAATGAGGCAGAAAGTAAGAGTGATTTTATACACAAAATAAGTATTTGTAAAAAGGAGGTTAAAGAAACAAAACATTGGCTAAGGTTGTTAATTTATTCTAATCAAAATGTCAAAAACGATTTCCAGTTATTATGGAAAGAGGCAGAAGAATTGTTACTTATATTTTCGGCAATAATTAGAACGTGCCGCAAAAAATAATAACCAAGAGTTAAAATGACCAATTACCAATTCTCAATTACCATTGAAGAACCAATAATCAATTTACAATTCGATTAATTGGTAATTATAAAATTCAATGGTCATTGGTACTTGGTACTTGTAAATTTAATGGATGTTGGTACTTGGTAATTGTAAATTATGGGTTGGTCTTTAGCTTAGGAGTATGCTTTTAATTTCTCTGAAAATATTAAAAGCCTCAAAACCAATCCATTTATCACCCAGCAAGTCTTTTGGTAAACCTGGATCAACCCGTAAAACCGTAATATAGGCGGTAATTACCTTTATAAACTTTTCGGTTTTGTCGCCTTCTTGTGACAAAGCTTCGTGCCAAAATTTAAAAAGCTGGCGATATTTTTTATCCAGTTCAGATTTGGCCCAAACTTTTTCAATTAGTCCTTCTCTGTCACCAAAAACGTGCTCTGATTCAAACGCTTGAATATACTTCTCTTCCTCTCGACCAAAAACTAATTCTTTAAGGTCGACTATAATTGGGTGGGGTGTTAACCAAAAAGATCTGTGCCAAGGCCCCAAACCCCAACCTTGCATCTCACGTCTTAAACGATCACGCAGTTCTCGTTTTTTTTCCGGAATCTCATAGGAAATTACTCGCCAACGACCATCCCATTTGGTTCTTAAAAATCTAAAAAAAGGAAACTCTAAACAAAGAGCTAAAAATCCTTTTTCTGTAAGTTTATAACTTGGAATTTGGTCATTGGAACTTGTCTGTAATTTGACGTTTGGAACCTGTGATTTTTCAATCAATTCCTCTTTTATCATTCCCGACAAAGTTCCTTTAGTTTTTTGGTTAAAGGAAAGGTCAAATATTTTTTGTAGCCTATCATCTAAATTTATAGAGGAAAAGTCAACGTTCGACATTAAAAATAAGGCAAGTAAAAGTTTCGTCCGTCTTTCTTTGATTCCCATATGCTAACAATTTAACAGACGAATAAAATCTTGTCAAGAGGTAAACTTGTACCAAACACGGGTTCCCCCGCACCCACCTAAATTCGCTCCACGAGCCGTGTACGAATAGTACTGAAAAGGCGAGTGGTAAGATTTGGCGGGAAGGGGAAAATTTGTCAGTGTAAAAAAAAGAAAAAGCTTGATAAATTAACAAAAACAGCCTAAATACCTCTTGACAACTTGTTAAAAATTCTTTTTAATGTAGATAATATATGAATAAGATTCGTCAAGCTGTTTCACGGCTATTTGTTTTTCTTTTGGTTTTTTTTCAATTTTCATACTTTTTTTTAGCCAAATTA
>CAZPKD010000125.1:0-1809 GCA_964587115.1 uncultured Gammaproteobacteria bacterium
TTATTATATAATATCCTCATGCTAAAGATCGTCAATGTCCCCGACCCTATTCTGGGAAATCCGGTCAAGCCGGTGCAAAAGATTGATGGCAAAATTATTAAGCTCGTCCATGACATGGAAAAAACTTTAGTGGCTCAGGATGATCCGCCCGGTGTCGGACTGGCTGCTCCTCAGGTAGGTCACAATCTGGCGCTTTTTATCATTAAGCCGATGCCGGAATCTAAGATTGAAGCTTTTATCAATCCCAAGATTTTGAAAATAGAAGAAATAAAGGAAAAGCAGACAGATAAAACCTCGGCCAAGGGTAATAAAAAATTAAAAAAAGGTACTCCTCTTGAAGGCTGTTTGTCGATTCCTAGGATTTGGTCACCGGTTAAAAGACCGGAAAAAGTACTACTTAAATATCAAACAATTACCGGTGAAGAAAAGACTCGTTGGTTCTCTGGATTTGAAGCGGTTATTATTCAGCACGAAGTCGATCATCTTAATGGTATCCTTTTTACCCAACGTTCTTTAGAGCAAAACATTCCCCTATTTGAAGAAAAAGAAGGAGAACTACATAAACTAAAGTATTAGATAATTTTAAATTTGAAATTTTTAATTTTCAATCAAGCTTTAATTTTTAATTGTCAATTTTAAAAAATTAGAAATTAAGACTTAATAATTGATTCTAAATTTTAAATTAAAAATTGAAAATTAAGAAAAGGGGTTATTTCTTCTCAGCGGTTTTTTTTACCTTTTTTATTTCTTTCTTAGGCTGGAGCTTGACGACATTTAAGAATGGCTTTTTACCTTCTTTGAGATCTTTTTTAATTCTTTTTAAACATTTCATACAAAGTTTGACTCTTTTAACTTTGCCGTTCTCCATAATATCCATTTTGTGGAGATTTGGTTCAAAAATTCGTTGTTTCTTAGGAGCTCTTTTTTTCCAACGGCCACCCGCCACACCCCGATGATGAGTATGGGTCCGACCATAAAGCACTCCTTTATCGCAATAAAAACACGGCATATCTGAAATTTTAAATTTGAAATTTTTAATTTAAAAATGGTTTCCAAACATGAAACTCAAGAAACTTTATGATAACATAAGACATTGGTAATTTCAAATTTTAAATTTAAAATTTAAAAAGCGCAGATATCTTTTTTTTAGACAATCGCCTGGGTAACCCTTAGATTGGGTGAGGCGGTCTAAAAAAAGGGTATCGAGCTTTTAGAATAAAATATGATAAATTATTTATTTTCAGACCCTTTGCTTTTTTTCGTTTACCTCATTTCCCTTTTAATTTCATTATCTATCCATGAATTTTCACATGCTTGGGTAGCCGATTATTTAGGTGATCCAACCGCGAGGCTCCAGGGGCGCCTAACCCTAAATCCAAAAGCTCATATTGACACCTTTGGGATAGTTTTTTTGCTTCTTTTTGGCTTTGGTTGGGGAAAACCCGTCCCGATAGATTCTTTTAACTTAAAAAATCCAAGAAAGGATACTCTTTGGATCTCTTTAGCTGGTCCAGCATCAAATTTTATTTTGGCTATATTACTTTCTATAATACTAAGATTGTTCATATTATTTAAACTACAATTTTTTCTTACTATAAGTCTAGTAGTTTTTGTCTTTTTGATAAAAATGAATATTGTTCTCGGTATTTTTAATTTATTACCAATCAGTCCTTTAGACGGATTTAAAGTAGTTGAGGGACTTTTACCAGAAAAAAAAGCCCAAGAGTGGGCAGGTTTAGAGAGGCTTGGTTTTATATTCCTTTTAGCCCTGATTTTCCCTATTGGCAACAGTTCCCTACTTGACAATAT
>CAZPKD010000126.1:0-1776 GCA_964587115.1 uncultured Gammaproteobacteria bacterium
ATCCGGCCGGATAAATTTCTGATAATCGGATCAAAGTTAAGATTTTTTTGAAAAAATAAAGTCTGACTGATGACAGAGTAACCATTACCATCACCATAGATCCCAAAACCCAAATAATAAAATCTGATTAAGTAGGCAATGACTGCTAAAACAAAAAATAACCAGTATTTTTTCATGTTTTATATATTATATAATTTGTCTATGTTTGAATTTCTCCAACCTTTTAAAAAATTGACCTTCCCTTTATTATCATCTTTTGATGTTTATTTTGACTTCGGGACAAGCAATACAAAAATTGCTTTAAAAAACAAAGGCGTTGTTCTTAAAGAACCAACCTATCTCGGTTACAACAACAAAACCCGAGAGTATCTTTTTTTTGGCAACGAGGCCAAAAGCATTGTTGGAAAAACACCTGAGTTTATAAAAATCATCCGACCGGTAGTCAGTGGTATTATTTATGACTTTGATGCTCATGTATCTTTAATAAGATATTTTTTTGAAAAGTCTGTTTCCATTTATTTAAATAAATATAATTTATTTCGGCCCAGTTTAAGAGCTGTCAGCAGTGTCCCTTACTCGGCCACAGAAATAGAAAAAAAAGCCGTTGAAGAAGTTCTTTCAAAATTGGGATTTTCGTCAGTTTTTTTAATTGAAAAACCACTGGCTAATGCTGTCGGAGCAGGATTAAATGTTTTTTCTCATCATCCCGGCTTGCTGGTTGATTTGGGCGGCGGCTTAATTGAAGCTACCATTATTAGCGGCGGGGGAATTGTCAGTCAAAAAACTTTAAAAAATGCCGGCGAGAACATGAACAAAATTATTGCTAACTATATTTATTTAAAACAAGGAATTATTTTAGGCGAGAGTACCTGCGAAAATGTAAAAATTAGTTTACTAAACTTTACTAATGAAGAAAAGATTATTACTGTCCGGGGAAAATCTTTGGAAACTGGCTTACCAAAATCAATTAGAATAAAATCGTCAGAAATAAAAGAAGCTTTGTTAACAAACTTTACCCAAATTGTTGATATCATCAAAGAATTAATTGAGATCTCACCCCCTGAAGTGGTTGATGAAATATACAATCAGGGAATAATTCTTTGCGGAGGACTGGCTAACATCCCCGGGATTAATGATTTTTTTAAAGATGAAATTAAAGTTGATGTCAACATTGCCCGACCGCCATCAGACCTAACCATTGATGGTTTAATCAATATTGGCAAGAACCTAGAGACGTTGGCTAAGCTGGCAATTCCCAAAGTATAAAAACCCAATTGACTTTTGCCAAAGTTCTTCTATAATTGAATCTTACTTAAGATATTTTTTAGCGCACCTTGAAATATAGGTTTTCATTGGTTTTAATTTAGTCTAGTAATCGGGTTAGGATTTATGCCAAAATCCTTTTTTTAAGAGTTTGATCCTGGCTCAGGATGAACGTTGGTGACGTGCTTGAGATATGCAAGTCGAGCGACCCTAACGCAAGTTAGGGAGCGGCGGACGGCTGAGTAATGCGTAGGTATCTACCCCTAGGTGGAGAATAGCTCCGAGAAATCGGAGATAATACTCCATAGTTCCCGCCTCTGGCGGGATAAAGGTCGTAACTGATCGCCAAGGGAGGAGCCTTCGTCCTATCAGGTAGTTGGTAGGGTAACGGCCTACCAAGCCTATGACGGGTAGCTGGTCTAGGAGGATGACCAGCCAGAGGGGCACTGAGATACGGGCCCCACTCCTACGGGAGGCAGCAATCAGGAATAGTCGGCAATGGACGAAAGTCTG
>CAZPKD010000127.1:0-1773 GCA_964587115.1 uncultured Gammaproteobacteria bacterium
GCCAACGAGCTTATAAAAGTGTGATTAAAAAATTCAGTTGGGAAAAAATCGCCACCAAATTTTATAACCTCTACACCAAAAGCCTTCTCCCCCCTCCCAAACCAACTACCAAGAACAATAATAAAAAATGAAAAGGAAAATGATGTAAAATAAAATTATCATGAAAATTCTGGTGGCCGCCCCATTGAAGAGAAAGATTACTCCGGAGATTACCGCTTCAAGAACACGGGTTGTTTACGAACTTACCCAGGGATTAATAAAAAAAGGTCATCAAATCACGGTTTTGGGCACCGGCAACAGTGTTATTCCCGGAGCCGAAATAATTCCCATTATTCCAAAAAGTTTTACTGATCTTCCTCCCTTTGAAAACCCGTTTTATGGGGAGACTTCTTATCTTGTTCAGCTCGCCAAAAAGATTGAATTAATTGGTCAAAATTTTGACATTGTTCATAATCATACTTACCCTGAATTTATTAATCTGATGGTTAGCGACCAAATAAAAACACCTATGGTTACCACTCTTCATGCCCAAGGAACACCAGAGTTTGACGAAGTTTTGAGTCTTTTTCCAAAAACTTTTCTGGTTTCAATTTCTCAAGCCCACCGGCAATTATTTAAGAAAGCGAATATTTTCAAAATCATTTATAACGGCGTTGATACTGAATTTTACAATCTTGTCGAAAAAAAAGACGATTATCTTTTGTGGCTTGGCCGCCTTTCCAAAGCTAAAGACAATCAAGGAAAATTCATGGATCCTAAGGGTGTTATCTGGGCCATTAAACTAGCCCGTGAATCTGGTCAAAAATTACTCCTTTCCGGAAGTGTTGAAGACCCTAAATTTTTTGAGACTGAGGTCAAACCTTATCTTAACGATAAGATTCAGTGGATTGGCCCTGTTTCAAATGAGCAAATGCTAAGCAAACAGCAAGTAAAAGAATTGATGCAAAAGGCTAAAGCTTTCTTAATGACCATTAATTGGTATGAACCATTTGGTTTGGTTATGGCTGAGACGATGGCCTGTGGAACTCCGGTAATCGGGTTTAAACGCGGCTCAGTTCCAGAGCTAATTGCCCATGGGAAAACCGGTTTTGTTGTTGATTCAGAAAAAGGCGTTGACGGTTTAAAAGAATCTTTAAATTTACTCTCAAGCATAAAACCGGCTGACTGCCGCCAACATGTTGTAGATAATTTTTCTTTGTCTAAGATGGTTGACAATTATGAAAAAACCTATCAGGAAATTATTTCTTTAAATAAATCTTAATATGAAAAAAATTGCCATTCTTCATTATGCTTATCCTCCTAATATCGGCGGGGTCGAAAGACTAATCAAGGAACAAGCTAACATTCTGGCTGATCTCGGTCACGATGTCTTGATTTTAACCGGGTCTGGTGAAGAAAATAATAAAAAAATAAAAATTGTTACCGCTGATAGACTACAATCGGTCTTAGTCCTCGACCCAGATCTATACAAAAAAATCGTTGAGGACGGTATTATTGACAATCAATTTTACGATTTAGCTTCGAAAATAAAAACCGTTCTAGATCAGAATCTTGAAGACCGAGAAACAATTATTATCCACAATATGTTGACGTTGGTTCACAACCTACCTTTTGTCTACGCTTTTAAAAAATTTGTCAACGATCATCCTGATAAAAAGATAATTATTTGGGCCCACGATCAAACCTATATTGATGAAGAAAAAATTCTTGACAAAAAACCTGGCGTTAATTTATCACCGGAGGCAAAAAAAAACCCCAAACACACCCAACACA
>CAZPKD010000128.1:0-1769 GCA_964587115.1 uncultured Gammaproteobacteria bacterium
TCCGTGATTTAAAACCTAAAGTGTTTGTGCCGTTGCATCTTTATAAATGGATGTCTGGTAAAGAATTTTTGAATAACAGTAATTTTGATAGTGTTAATAACAACTATATTAAATACAAAACTAGCTTAATTAGCCTTGATAAAAAAATGCTTTTTAACGGAGAAGGTTTTGAATATTCAAAGTAGTAAAATATACCCTATGACCAATCAGAAACTTCAAGAAATTGAACTTTTTGCCAAGAAAAAAATGGGCAAAAGCCGTGATCCACAACATGACTTTGATCATCTTGAACGTGTCGCTCAAAATGCTTTAAAAATTGTTGGACTTCTCAAACTTCAAGATAAAGTTGATGCCAACTTATTGCAGACTATTTGTTACTTACATGATCTTACCTATGTCCGCTATCGATCAAACTTAATTACCTATTTTTTTGAAGGTTACTTAATTAGGGGCCGATTAAGAGAGGTCTACAGAACGATTAATATTGATCCCCAAGAAAAGAAGATTATTCATCAAGCCATTGTCAAACACCCCCTTTCTTTTCCCTTTAAACTTCTAAACAAAAACGGCTCTCTCTATACAAAGATACTTCAGGACGCTGATACCTTAGATTATTTTCACGAGCTAAGGATTAAAAAGTTTCGAGAGTCACATGACGGTGGTTTTTTTGACTGGTTTTGGAAAGCAATCATTGACTTAGTTACTAAACGCGGGACAGAAAATATCTCTGTTTACCTGAACTTTCCAGAAGTTGCCGACTATTTTTATGGACAAAATAAAAAAAACCAATAATCACGTTTTTCACTATCGAGAGTTTGGCAAAAAGAATAAAGAAGTTATTCTTACGCTCCATGGTTATGCTGATAGCGCAAAAATGTTCAACCCGTTAGGAAAATCTCTGGAAGATGAATATCACGTAATTACCTTAGATTTTCCCATGATTTATAACCAAAAAAAAATTGAAAATCTCAATACTTTGGCAGATTATGTTACTGAGTTTATCAATTTGTTAAAACTAGAAAAGTTTACCTTGGTCGGTTTTTCGATGGGAGGGCTAATTGCGGTTGAATGTGCTTATAAAAACCAGAAGAAGGTCAATAAATTAATCCTTCTTAACTCTTTTCCCCAGCTTTTTCCTCGTCGAAGACAATATCTTCTTTATCAGGTAATCAAACCAATTTTGAAAACTAAAACAGCCTATCGTATTGCTTCATCTATCTTAATGAAAAATAATCGCCAGGTTAGAAAAAATTACATTTCTATTTTTGGAACCTGTTTTAACGTTGTTGGTTCTAAATTATTTAACAAGTTCATCTCCTTACCCATAAAAAAAACCATTGTCCTTTTTGAAGATGATAAGATTGTTAACCCAAAAAAATATAAAAAATTAATCAAATACTTAGACTGCGATCTGATTGTTTTTCCCCATGGTGGCCACGCCGTTGACCGAAAAAGCTATTGGGAAAACGTAGAAAAGCTCTGGTCAAAAAACTAAACCCTTCAATTAAAGAAAATTTGTTATAATTTATATTCCTAATCTTATTAATTTAATTATTTAACTCTATGGTTAAATCAAACTCTTCTCAATTTAATAAGTTGGCCGGTGGTCTGAAAAAACTCAAGCTAAAAAACTACGGCAAAGACTTCCTAAGGACTTGGGATAAAAGTGATGACGAAATAAAGGCAACTGCCATTGTTGCCCAACTGGTCCGTGATCTTTATTACGCTGGCATTTCCCCTAAAGTTTTTCAGTCAGAAATCGCTGTTTC
>CAZPKD010000129.1:0-1758 GCA_964587115.1 uncultured Gammaproteobacteria bacterium
TAAAAATCAGAGATCATCTCAGACATGGGCATTTCATAAACAATTGAGATCTGACTTTTATTATCCATAGTCAAAAACTTTGCCCGATAGTTTTCACAGAGTTGCATAATGTTTCCTAAGTACTGATTTGGGGTAACGATTAAAACTTTAACGTAAGGTTCAAAATATTTTTTATCCTCAAGTTTAAACTCAACCTGAGGCGGGGTTAAAACAAGACTAAGACCAAACTCCCGTTCCAATCGTTCCCGAACTACATCGGCATGTAACAACCCCAAAAATCCAACTCTAAAACCAGCTCCTAGGGCTCGACTGTAAATCCCATTAAACTGAAGAGATGAATCATTAAGATAAAGTTTTTCCAAAGCTTTTTTCAGATGAAGATAGTCATTGGTATCGGTCGGAAACATTGATGCAAAAACCATTGACTTAACTTTTTTATAGCCGGGTAGAGGAATAGCCCCTTTTTCATTGATAATCGAATCACCCACATGCACTTGATGAATGTCTTTTAAATTAGTAACCACATAACCAATTTCGCCATTGCTTAATTTTTCCTCCGGTCTAAGATCAGGATTAAAACTACCCACCTCTAAAACTTCAAAAACTTTTTCCGTATGAGCCAACTTCACTTTCATCCCTTTTTTTATCTCACCATCAAAAACTCTCACAAAAGCAATCACGCCTCGATGTTGATCGTAGTAGGAATCAAAAATCAAAGACCGCGCTGAAGTTTCAAGCTGTTTTGAATTTTGATTATTGGAACTTGGAATTTCATTGAAAATTGGTACTTGGTCATTGGAATTTTTAGGAGGTGGAACTTTTTCTATAACCACCCTCAGCAATTCTTCTACATTCTCTCCTGTCTTTGCTGATACCTGATAAATTTCATCACTATTTATTCCCAAAAACTCTCCCAGTTGTTTTTTAGTTTTCTCAATTTCCGCTCCCGGCATGTCAATTTTGTTGACAACCGGAATAATCACCAAATTTTTATCAATCGCTTTATAGGCATTAGCAATTGTTTGTGCCTGCACCCCTTGAGTCGCGTCAACAAGCAAAATTACCCCTTCAACACAAGCCAAAGTCCGATCCACTTCATAGGAAAAATCCACATGTCCAGGTGTATCAATTAAGTTAAGTATATAACCAAGTGAAGACTCAAAATTTTTACGACTTTGGACCTCGCGACTGCGAGGCGGCTCCAACGGAGTTAAAAATTTTTGTGTCGAGCCTGGTTGATAAAACATTCTCACCGGTGCCAGTTTTATGGTAATCCCTCTTTCTCTCGATATGGGATTTCTGTCCAAAAACTGAGCTTCGTGGGTGCCAGCTTTGATAACTCCGGTTATTTCCAATAGCCGATCAGCCAAAGTCGATTTACCATGATCAATGTGGGCAATAATGGCGAAGTTACGAATGTTATTCATTCATGAAATTCAAACATCAAATGACAAACATCAATTAAATAACAAAATTCCAAATTCAAAACGTTTTGTTATTTGATGTTTGACCTGCCTGCCGGCAGGCAGGGTTTTTCTTGTGATTTGTAATTTGTGATTTTTACTTACGCTTCCATCAATCTCAACGTCGATGTCTGACCTTTAATGGCCCAAAAATCTCCGTGTAAAACGATCAGAAGACTATCTTCTTTAACCAGTCCTTTTTTCTTCAAATTATCAATCAGTTCACGAATATCTTGTTTGTTAACGGCTGATTTTTTAGCCATCTGACGATAGATAAAAGGCATGACACCGAAGC
>CAZPKD010000130.1:0-1752 GCA_964587115.1 uncultured Gammaproteobacteria bacterium
AACTACTTGGGCCCCAAATTCTATTAAGGCCTCCTGAGCTTTTTTTGAAAGTGATGGCGAAGAAATTCTCATATCACGGCCAAGAACAATGGCAAGATTTTCTTTTTTTAGTTCTTGAACAAAAAAAGTATAAATCGCCTTAACAATATCTTTAATATTGTTCTCATTAATTTGATCAGGATAAATTCCCCGGATATCATAAGCTTTAAAAATTGCTGGGTCGGTCATATTTTTTTACAAAAAATAAACTGATAATATATCTAATGACTTTAATAAAGAATATGGATTACGACTGGTTTTGGTCATAACCTCAATTCTTTGCAAAGCTTCATAAAAGTTTACTAAATTTTCAGTCTTCCAAGAAGCGGCCTGTGTTTTTAACTTATAAATCTGCCAGTCAGCCAGTTTACTTGGCTTTTTTCCAGTTTTAATAATAATTAATTTTCTTATGTGTTTAATAAACATTAAAAAAACAAAAAAATTATCAGCGCGGTTAGAAAGGGAATGTAAAAGCTGTAAAAAGTTTTTGCGATTGGCAGGGTAACAGCTGTCTAATAGTTTAAAAATATTCTCTGAAGGTTTAAATTCCTTAATTTTAACCTGACTATTTTTTCCTAAACGAATATCACGTCCTGACAAACCATCTTCCCAATCAATAAGAGTGATTTTTTTATTAGCTAAGATATCACTAATGGTTTTTGTTTTTTTTAAATATAAATTTTCGGAAAAATAAATAGTTTTATTTGTAAATAAAGAGAGATTTTCTTCATTTAATAACTTAGGAGAAGTAATTTGTTCGGGGGAAAGCGTTTTGGTTTCGTATTCTTTTTGTTGATACTGCTTTTTGAGCAGAGTGAAATAATTACGTGAGCTGATGCTGTCTTCACCACAGACAATGGTAATCATAATCACAATTTTAGCACAATAAAGTTATCGAGTTAGAAGCTTATTTATCGAACAGTAAGCTAATCCGCAGGCGATCGCATCATATTCGTCGTCTTCCTTAATTTTTTTTTCTATATTTAAAAGTAAATGGAGCATTTTTATTATGGCCTTTTTATTAGACAGTCCGTATCCAGTAACAGTTTGTTTTATCTGTAGAGGAGTTAAAAAATCCACCCTAATTTTTTTTTGGGCGGCTAGTAAAATAGCTATCCCTTGAGCCTGACTAACGGTAATAGCGCTTTTTTGGTTTTTAAAAAAGAAAAGTCTTTCCATGACAATTATTGAAGGTTTATTTTTATCAACAAGCGCGGAAATGGCGTTAAAAATTTCAAGCAATCTTTTTTCCAAAGAAAGATTTTTTTCAGTTCTAATTAACCCAGAAGATAGATATTTTTCCTTAATACTAAGGTTATTACTTGAATCATAAAAAGCATATCCAGTCTTTTCTAGACCAGAATCAATTGCCAAAACAATCATTAAGTAATTTAACTAACAAAAATGATGGGAGAGAAACGCTACTTAGTACGACTCAGCTAAACTCCTTGCGAAGCTTACACTTGTCGCCTATATGGCCTGTAGTCTACAGGCAAGCTTAAAGATTTCTTATCTCGAGGTTCGCTTCACACTTGAGATGCATTCAGTGTTTATCGATTGGAAATATAGCTACCCGGCGGTGTCAATAGACAACCGGTACACCAGGGATTTCCTCTTCCAGGTCCTCTCGTACTGTGGAAGACCCCTCTCAAAAATCAATGCGCTTACACCGGATAGAGTCCGAACTGTCTCACGACGTTCTGAACCCAGCTC
>CAZPKD010000131.1:0-1742 GCA_964587115.1 uncultured Gammaproteobacteria bacterium
GATTAACTGAGAGTAATCCGCACTTCGTGACGGAAACTCTCAGTTGAACATTCCGCCACTCGCCCAAAACATAAAAATTATAACATGTTCAAAGATATATTGACAGATAGGCTTTTTTTGCTATGATATAAAATTGAATATGTTACCAATTGAAAAAAGAGGACATACTCCGCCAATAAAAAATCTTCTTAACGGAATATCAATAATTGATAAATTTAGTAATCATGGAGTAACTTTTAATGTTCAAGACCAGTTAAAAAACCCAGAAGAGTTTTATGGCAACCCCAATGTTAATCACTTAATTGATTTTAAAGATGCTTTTAATCAATTAAGTGGTCCTAACTCTCTCATAGGTTGGTCAGAAAATCCAAGAGAATTAGCTTCAAGGGGAATCTTTGTTCTAGAGTATTGGAAAGGTCCAAACAATGATAGAGCTCAATCCATACTAAATGAAATTTCAGAATTGGCCACAGAATTAGTCTCAGATAATGCAAAATATGAAGATATCGAAATTGCAAAGAAGTATTTTAACCTGACAAAAAAAGGATATGGAATTCTTAATCATTACAGTCGACCGTTTTGTCTCGAAAGCGATAATCTTATTCCAGTTAGCCTTGAAAGAGGGGGATTAGTTTGTACACGTCTATTAAGAGGTCTTGAAAAAGATCAAAAAATCGGGAGTGAAAACCGTGTCGTTACCAAAAGAGTCCATTTAAAAAATAGTCCAGATTCTCATTTGGCGGTAACCGTTAAATGGCGCGATCCGGAAAAGGTTAAACAAATAAATGGAAAAGAGATTGAAATAAATGATTTTGTTAATCCGGCCTCAGGGGCTTCAGCTCTAGCCTTTATTTTAGCCGCCAACAATGAGTTTGGGATTAAACCAAAGAAAATTGTTTTTAAATCAATTTTAGCTACTCGTCAAGGAATTATTTTTTCCAAAAAGGTTTTAGAAGAGATGGGAATAGAAGCTGTTTTTTTGACCTTGGGTGAATCTGATAAAATGAATAATCATTATTACCTAACAGGTCATAATAAAAATGGAGATTTAAGGATTGTTGGTGACGCTGGCCATGTGCTGCGCCATTTCTTACCCGTTTGGTATAAACAATAAACTTTTTCTCTTGAACAGATCATTAATTGTTAATACAATATGTTATGAAGGGGAATATTCAAGTCAGGAAGGTCAACTTTCCTAACAAGGGCGAAACATTAATCTTCTTTATTTTTAGCGACAACCTTAAAAAGAACACGCAAATAAAACTTCTAGACGACAAAACAAATGGACTTATAAGTAAAAAGATTGATCTTTACAGATTTGAAGGCAAAGAAGAACAAACGCTTATTATTAACCCGGTCAATTTCTATGAACAGATAGTTATAATTGGAGCCGGGAAATCAACTGAATTTACCTTGGATAAGTTTAAAAATTTACTGGCGTCGGCACTAAGAACACTTCAAAAAACCAAAACCACTTCAGTTGACCTATTTTTCTTTGATCAGTTAGGAAAAGATTATTTTGAAATAGGTAAAAATCTATCCTTAGCTTTTTATTTGGCAAATTACGAGTTTTCTAGATTCAAAAGCAGTAAGAAAAATCTTCAACATCAGATTAAAATCCTGAATTTTAATATTGACAAACAGTCAACAAAACAAATTGAGGCAGGCATACAATTCGGCAGATTAGTTGCCGAGGGGATCTATTTAACACGTGATTTAGTCAATGAACCCGCCTCTCATAA
>CAZPKD010000132.1:0-1738 GCA_964587115.1 uncultured Gammaproteobacteria bacterium
GTGGTGACAGTTGACTCTTGTTTGACAACCAATTTACCAAAAGGCAAAAATTCTGATGCCAGATAAACGGATCCATCTAAGTAACCACCTGGATTGTCACGAAGATCTAAAACCATACCACTGATTTCTTTTTTTTGCCATTTATTATTGATTTCATCAACAGCCTTGTCCCACTCATCATTGGTATTTTCACCAAATTGATTTAGTTTTAGATAAGCAACTTTCTTATTATTTTTGGTTTCGTAACTCAGTTCCACCGAGGCAACATTTATTTGTTGACGGACAATCTCTAGGTCAAACTCTTTATCGTTCCTTTTCAGAGTTAACTTGACCTTTGTTCCTTTATTGCCACGAATTTTATTAACTGCTTGTGTTAGTGTCCATGATTTAATTGATTGATCGTCTACTTTAATTACATAATCGCCTGATAAAACACCGGCTTTTTCCGCCGGCGAGTCTTTGAGAGGGGCAACAACAATAATCTGGTTATCTTTTAGACCGAGTTGGGCCCCAATACCTTCAAATTTACCGTTTAAATCATCTTTTGACTGTTTGTTTTCATCAGGAGTGAGAAAAAAAGTGTACTGGTCTTCCAGTGAGGCAACCATACCTTTGATAGCTCCATAAAACATTTTTTGAGGATCAAGCTTTTTTTTGTCAATGAATTTTTGTTCGACCTTATTCCAAGTTTCCCAGAAAAGTGAAAAATCGATATTTTTAATTTTTGATTGATCGGTGTTTTGGGTATTAATAATGTTGTAGCTTGATCTTTCTACTTTGGCGCTGTTGGCCCGAAACTCTCCCAGTTTATAACCTGATCCAAAAAGAAAAATGGCCAGGGAACTGATCAGTATCCAGTTGGTAATTTTATTAGTCTTCATAAACAAAGATTTTACTAAGTTTTTGACTCAAAAAGCAATATGGATATTTATGGTTAATAATTTTTTCAAAATCAGTAATATTTTTTATTTGAGCGGTTGGTAAATCGGTTGGTTCTGATAGTTTATTGAGAGTGATAAAACCAAAGGCGCCCAGGGTCTCAATTTTTCTTTGAAAGTAATCGCTGATTGACTTAGTAAAAATTATTTTATGGACAACTTCTTCAGGTTTTAGTTCGGTTCCATGAGTAGATCTAAGATAATAACACTGACCCCCAAAATCATGATCAATAGTTTTCAATAAAAACTCCTCGACTTTTTTTACCTTGATTTCGACCTGTTTTTTTTCTACTTTTACAACCTCACCTTTTATCAAAGCAGGAAGAGTATCTTTTTTTGACTTTTCAATAGCAACAACCAACTTACCATCAACATGATCAATTTCATTAATAATCCCTTCGATTGGACTAAAAAAGTTCTGTTTTGAAAAAAGACCTTTTTTTATGGCCAATAAATCGTTTTTTTCGATATGATCACCAACGAACTTTTTAAGATGTTGAAAAATCTTGTCAGGAGGAATATTGAGTTCTTTGGCAATATGGAGTTCGGTTTTTTCTTCGGTTTTTATTTCCATCATCGGCGTATCTACATCAACCTTCTGCCCCATTTTTAATAAAAGATGTCCCCCTTCGGGAATATCAAGAGTAATGACCATAAAGATTATTATAACGAAAGTTACTTGACAGTTGTTGAGAAGTTTCTCTTTAAAAGCTCGATACCGTTTTTTTTTAGACCGTCTCACACAATACTAAGGGTTACCCAGGCGATTGTCCAAAAAAAAAACCAAACACACCCAAACA
>CAZPKD010000133.1:0-1719 GCA_964587115.1 uncultured Gammaproteobacteria bacterium
TTTCTGTCTCTTTTGATAATGTGTCACGACTAACTAAACAGTCTTTCCATTGGCATTTTTCGAGAAATTCTTTTCTTATTTCATTGAGAGTTAAGGCTCTAGCTGACTCCAATGGGCGTTTTTGTTCGTCAACGCTCCAATCATAACCATACATACCGAAAACAACATTTAATTTATCAGCTGGAACATATCTTAAGTAATCCTCCACCATAGTTTTAAAGTCATAGTCATACCGCTCTTGGCTCGCCGAAGCGCTTGCGAAGGCGGCAAACTGAAAGTTTGGTCCTGGTTCGCCACCGGCTTTGTGAAAATCATAAGCCATGATTAAAATCTCATCACTGTGTTTGTTAATAAACGATAAATCGTATCCGCGCTTGCGGTAAAATAAGTCTCCATACATTGCCATAGAAAATGACTTATAGTTTCGTTTAGCCGCTGTATAAAATAATTCAACAAAATCATTGATTTGGCCTTTATTTTCCTCAGTTAAAACCATTGGGATTTCTAGATCAAGTACCAGACCATTAAGATTATTTTTTTTGACTATAGTAATTGAGTTTTCTATCAATTCCGGTGTCATCTGTTCATACTCATTAACTTTAACAGTGATATCTTTTTTGTAAGTAAAATTCTTGGTCTGATCAACAAATTGACCAACATGGGAAAAATCAGGGTCGAAAAAAATCACGCGATTATAGTTATTGTCTAAAACGAAGCTTTCATTAAATGTCCAGTAAGGGATAAACAGATCTTCTGAAACAAATTCTTTTTTGTTTATTTTAATTGTCGGCGAAATAATTTTTTCAGGAGTTATTTTTGAAGAATTTTTTTTTGACTTGTGATTGTAAAAAAATAAACCAACAATAAGTAAGATAAAAAAAAGAAAAAAGGTAAAAACTCTTTTCATCTCCTCATTTTAGCAAAATTGTCAGTTAAAATCGTTTGACAAAAAAAAATTTTTCATTCATAATAAATTTAACCTCCTTCATTAAAATTTCGGAGGTCAAAGTATGAAAATAATTGTTTATACGATAAACGATTGTCCTTTTTGCAAACAGGAGAAAGATTATCTTTCTACTAATAAACTTGCTTTTGAAGAAAAAAATCTTGAAACCAATAAAGAATTTTTAACCGAGATGCTAGCGGTTTCTAACAACTTTGCCGGAACTCCAGTAACCAAAATTGAAAAAGATGACGGCCAAATTGCTGTCATTAAGGGCTTTACTAAAGAAGAGTTTGACAAAACTTTTGGTCTTGAGGCGGCCCAAAAACCAGTTGAAGAAACTAATGCTAAAATGGATGTCCCACCCACACCAGTACCCACACCACCGACTCCAACTCCGACCACTCCTCCGATTGAACCACCAAAAACTGAAACTCCTGAGCCAGTTAAAGTTGAACCCGTCTCCGCTGAAGCTACGACGGGCGAGGAAAAACCGGCGGAACAAACAAACGTAGCCCCAGATCCATTAGACGCAATTTTAAATGATCTAAAAACTAAAGCTGGAGAACAAACCCTACCACCTACCCCACCTCCAGCGCCAGGAACCACACCCCCGACTATTCCTGACTTTCAGTCAAAATAATTAACTACGTCAAGTAGCCGATTGAGAACATCTTATGGTAAAATTATTCTATTATTGCGCCTATAGCTTAATCGGATAGAGTAGGGGCTTGCGGAGCCTCTGATCCCCGTTCGATTCGGGGTAGGCGCACATA
>CAZPKD010000134.1:0-1699 GCA_964587115.1 uncultured Gammaproteobacteria bacterium
ACCACGCTACCAATATTTTTTTTCAGAATCAAGTTTAGTGCATCTAAAAGAAAATTATTTTCTGTTAAGGTTAGAACGTAAGTTTTGGCAAAGTTTTTTACCTTCATGTGATTAAAGTTGACCCGATTCCCTTCCCGGTCTCCTCGATGTAAACCTTTTTTTGGCTCAACCAAATAATAAACTAGGTCATAGTAGCTTAAAATACCTTTTAACTTCATATCATGACCAATAACAATCAACTTTGAAACACGAGTACTTTTAAAAATATTAACCGCTTGAGAAATAGAATCGTCTTCGTAAATAGTTACCAATGGTCTCTTTTTATTTTTTAATATCTCAGATATTTTTATCCGGAAAAGATTGGAATTTTGCATTTGCGTCAATAGGTGTCTAGCAGAAATAATTCCAGAAAACTTTTCTTGATCATCAAAAACCGGTAAGTAATGAATTTTTGATTCCACAAAAAGTTGAGCTACCTTACTAATCGACATATTTAACTTTAGTCTCGGCGCGTGAAAAATACACCTCTCTGCCTTAGCATTACCTGGATATGAAGACCTTATCAAGCAGTAATAGGGATTAATCATTCCCAAATATTTATTGTTATTGTCAAAAACAAAAGCCCCGTCATGAGATGAGCCTAGTTTGGCAAAAGTTGACGAAAGCGTGTCTTGGGGAGAAATTTTGATAATATTATCGGTTTTAAGAATATCGGTTAATTTAGGCATAATTCAAGAAAATTTTTTAATAAATTCTATTAAAGAAACCACTCCCCAACCAGTACCACCCTTAGCGATTACTCCTTTTATTTCATCACTGTATGCGGGACCAGCGATATCAAGATGTAACCATTTAGTTTTTTTTACAAATTCTTGAAGAAATAAAGCCGCGGTAATTGCCCCACCCCAACCGGTTCCTCCGGTATTTTTCCAATCGGCAATCTCGCTTCTCATTTTTTTTAAATATGGTTTATACATCGGCATTAACCAGAGTTGGTCACCCTCTTTTTGACCAATCTTCTCAAAGTCGTTTATTAAATGTTTATTGTTGCCAAAAAGACCAGTAATTTCTTTACCCAAAGCCACCATACAAGCTCCCGTTAAAGTTGCCAGGTCAATAATAACCTCGGGAGCTAGATATTTTTCAGTATAGGCCAAGGCATCAGCCAATGTCAATCGGCCTTCGGCATCAGTATTTAAAACCTCAATTGTTTGACCATCTAAGGTGGTAACGATATCCCCTGGTCTTATGGCGTGTCCCGAGGGCATATTTTCACAAGCCGGTAAAACTCCAACCACTGAAGCACTTAGGTTAAGTTTAGACAATATTTTAAAAACCCCAAGAACGGTGGCCCCACCGGCCATATCAATCTTCATTGTTTCCATAGACGATGACGGTTTAAGCGAAAGACCTCCAGAGTCAAAAATAAGGGTTTTGCCGATTAGACAAATTTTTTTATTCTTTGAGGAGCCATTATATTTCAAAATAATAAATTTGGGCTCACGTTCACTCCCTTGGGCCGCTCCCAAAAAGGCCCCCATACCTAACTTTTGACAGTCTTGTTTGTTTAGAACCTCAACCAGAATTTTTCCTTTTGAGTCCTTGGCTATTTCGTTAGCCGTTTTGGCTAATGAATCTGGATGTTTATGAGAGGCGGGTTCATTGACTAAATCACGTGTTAAATAGATCCCCTCGGCAA
>CAZPKD010000135.1:0-1628 GCA_964587115.1 uncultured Gammaproteobacteria bacterium
GTGTTGGGTGTGTTTGGGGTTGGTTTTCATCTGTTCTTGCAATTTGAACATAAAAGAATTGAAGGTTTTAGTGATTGTTTTTTCGTCGTCAAAATTATTAATACCATATTCCAACTCATTTTTAGGGATGTCTAAACAGAAAATAGGTATTTTTGTTGTTCTATCAATGGCGACTCTTTTTTCTCCAGTTTTAGTGCTAAATCGTATCCCGTATCTTAAAAGAACACCCTCTTTGTTTAATTTTCTGATTTTATTGTTCTTTTTTTCTTTTCTCTCGTCCTCTAAAAATTCATCTCTAATCATAACCTCATCAAAAGCAGAAACAATATTTCCAGTTTTTTTGTCTATGATTATATTATCTACCCCATTAATTACATCATCAAATTCATTAGAGCGAATTGTAATATAGTCATTACCCATAAATTTTTGGAAAATAGCGGTTTTGAATACTTCTAATTTTTCTCCCAATGCTTCTTTGTTTTTTTCTTGATTTAACCACCCGTCTTTTATTCTCTTTACCTCTTCTTTGTCTGCCTCAATTGGCATTATTTTTTTAAAACTATTTTCATCTACACGACAATCGTCTTTTATGGGTAAACCCTCTTCTCTTCTTAGTTTTTCTGAATTTTTGGAAACAAATTTTAAGAGATTTTCATATTTCTCTTTTTTTATCTCCATTTCTTCTTTGTGAATTAATGCATTTAAAAATGGATCTTCTCCGAATCTAAATTTGTTCATATCTACTATTATATCCGCTAATTTATATTATGCAATATCAGCGTTGACAATGACTATTTTGCTGATTAGTATATTAGAGGTAGTTTAAAAATTGATATAAGGAGAAAAAGATGAAAGTAATTAAGCCCTTTTTTGAAATTTATGGTAAGGATATTGAAGAGACTTCCGATTCTTTAAAACTGATTGAAAAAATGGCGAGAATATCTCATCAGAGTCAAGATGGGATTAAAGATGATTCTGCTATTCCATTTTTACAAAAAAGCATTGCCGCAAGAAATCATTTTAATGTTTTTAAACATAGAGTAGTTTCAGTTATTATTGTTTGTGATAGGGGAATTACCCATGAACTTGTTAGGGAAGATGATACTGCTATCACTCAGGAATCAACGCGTTATTGTAATTATTCCAAGGAAAAGTTTACTAAGGGAATTAGCGTTATCGATGTTTCGCCTCATTTAAAAACTTTAAAGGCTTTTGATTGGTGGTTTTTGGCTATGAGAACTTGTGAAAGAGCATATCTTGAAATGATAGCTTTGGGAGAATCTTGCGAAATAGCGCGTGATGTTTTGCCTAATTCTCTGAAGTCGGAAATAGGGCTTACGTTTACATTGGCTGGTTGGAGAAAATTCTTTCAGAAACGCTGTGCCTCCGATGTTCATCCGCAAATGTTGGAAATAACAATTCCGCTTTTTATAGAAATGAGAAAACATTTCCCTGTGATTTTTGATGATTTGGATATTCCTTATTGTCAGGGTTGTGAGAAAAAATTAGGTATAAAAAGAGCTGATTCTGAGAGTGTTGTTGCTTTAGGTGTTTATTGCGATGATTGTTGGGAGAAAAAGTAGAGTTTAAAAAATAACCGGTCGCCCCAAGGCGACCGGTTTTAATTT
>CAZPKD010000136.1:0-1587 GCA_964587115.1 uncultured Gammaproteobacteria bacterium
ACAAAATGAGTTTGCCAAAAGATATTCACCTACGTAAATCAATCAACTTATAAAATCTTTAGGAATTAAAAAAAATAAAATTATTCTATATTCTGGTCGTCTTGTTTTTAATAAAGGGATAGAAAACCTCGTCGCGGCTTTTTTAAGAATTGAGGCTAAATATCCAAAGATAACCCTTATAATTGCCCATCCTGACGGGTTTGATCGTCGATTAATCAATCAGATTAAAACCTTAATTAGTCGTGGGAAAAAAATCATATTAATGAACAACCCAACAACAATTAATTTGGCAAGGATCTATCAGGCCTCTGCTCTGGCCGTTCTTCCTTCTCCTTTTGAGATCTCTTCTTTGTTTATACGCGAAGCGTTAATAAGTAATTTACCGATTATTAGCACTGATGCGGGTGACGCAAAAAATATCTTATCTCGCCACTTTATAATAAAAAATAACAAAACTAATACGCTTTATAACCAGATAGATAATTTCCTTAAAAATGAACGTAAATATAAAAGGGATTTCTTAAAAATGACAACTCTTTTTAAATTTCAGTATAATGAAGAAAAAATTATCAATGATTTCATTAAAACCTTGAGAGCCTATGAAAAATAAAAAAGATACGTCCGTGACTGAATTGGAAAACGAGATTGAATCAGGTCTTGTAACGGCCCATGAATATGCTAACCCAGAAATTTTTTTACCATTAAATCCTATTTTCAGATTATTAAAAAAAGCCATTTTAAGAGCAATAAGCCCCTACACCAAATATCAAATTGTTTTTAACCATAACCTTCTTCATTCTATAAACAAAATGTATCAACATCTTCTTAAACAAGACGCTGAAAAGGAAGATCTTAAAGGAAAAGTAGAATTACTAGAAAATAAGTTGAAGAAAATAGAAGAAAATGGCAAAAAAAGATAAAAAAATTGCCATTATTGCCTGCCATTTTTATGACGTTAATGTTTGGGGCGGCTCATATCATGTTGCCCTTTTGGCTAGAATTTTAAAGTTATTAAGTAAAGTCACCATTGTTACAACCAAGGCTAAAGATCATCTAACCTGGAAAAATGAAATACAAAGCAAAAAAGAATTGTTTCTTAACATTCCTGTAATCAGGTTTGCCAATGACTCTACCATAACGCCAAGAGTCATAACTAATTTAAGTCATGGTCTTTTAAAAAACAAAAACCACACAATTCAGGAGGAGGCGGAGTGGATCAAGTTAAACGGCCCTTTTTCCTCTTCTTTGCTCGATTATATAAAAAAAATACAAACACCTTTGATTTATTTTTCTTTATTGGGTACAACAACCCTATTACTTATTTTGGGCTTCCCTTGGTAAAAGAAAAGGCTTTTTTAATCCCTCTTGTTCATAAGGACCCCAAGCTTTATTTTCAAATATTCAATAATTTTTTTTCCAAACCAGCTGTCATTTTACCAAGCACTGAAAAAGAAAAAACGATTATCAAAAAGCGTTTTACCAACTATTCTCCCTTACATGTATTAGGAATAAATATTGACGAAAAAAGATTAAAAATAAATAAAAACGTCTTAAAAAACTTTTCTATAAAAAATCCATATATAATTT
>CAZPKD010000137.1:0-1528 GCA_964587115.1 uncultured Gammaproteobacteria bacterium
CAATTCACATAAATATGCCCCACACACCGCGCAACAAGTATGCAAAATTATTTTAGATTCTTTAGGCATATTCATATTATATCACAATTAAAAAATCTCGGTCTTTCAACCGAGATTTTTTAGTTTTAACTATTTCTTTGTTAGATTATTTTTTCTTTCTGCAATGTTAATCAATTTTGAAAAGGCATTAAGCCAAGCTCTGGGGTATGCTTTATAGGCATCGCTTAACAACGGATTTAAACGATAACTTAAGTTCGTTTCATATCCCTCATCTCCATCAAACAGACCGTATTTCCCAGATTTAAACTCTTCTATTAGTTCTTTTTCCGTTTTTCCCTGATTTCCGGGATATTTCCTAATTTTACTTAATAATTCTTCTTGGAATCCTTCTAACCCAACAATCTTGTCTTTTCCTGATACCTCTATAGCCTCTTTTAAGTGATCTCCTTTTATTCCCGATCTTTCACCCGAAGCAGAATTTGTTAATCCTTCTAGATATAAATACATTGTTACCGGAGTTGAAAAATGACCATGAGCAGCATGCCCAGACGTTGCTATAACATATGGAATATTTTGATCTTTACAGAATCGGGCAACGAGAACACCGAGTGGTTGTTCATTTTCTTTTGGGGGGCGACCTTCTAAACCATCCCCTTCCCACACTTCTTTAGCCCGCTGTTTCCCAGATTCATCGTTCATACGTTCAAAAAGCTTCCTTTTTTCTTCTTCTAATATTTCCCGCACATTTTTTTGAATAAAAAAATTTTCAAATGATTTAAGAAAATTAAGATCAGGCCAATATGGCTCCGACATTGCATTTGGCTGTCTTTTTATTACCTCTCCTGATTTATCGGCTGCTTCTAGTCTCTTTTTTATTTCTTTAAAAACTTCTATTCCTAAATCTCTATCTTGAGGATTTTGAAAATCTTTTGGGAAAAATAGATCAGTAATAACGCCATCATATTTCCTTTCTTGTAATAATTTTTCTGCTGTTTGGTAATCTCTGGCATATTCTACATTTACTGTAGTCTCTACATTTTGAAAAAAGTTTTGAGCAGTTTTAAAATTATCTTCATTATCCTCAACAACTAACAGATTCTTAATTGGTTGTTCAACTAGTTCTTTCTTTTCAATTGTTCCTGTTTTTATTTTTTCGACGTCTCTTTCCCTTTTTTCAGATAATTCTCTTTCTTTCTCCGACATCATTCCTTCTGCTTTTTTGATTTCCTCTAATGATGGTTGATATTTTTCCATATTTTTATATGTTATTTTATTAAAAACTTGGACTTTTCCCGCCCTAGCGGGATTCCACCTTTAAATAATTAAGTAATAAGTGGTGGGATAACTCTTACCTTTTAATTTTACTATTAAGCAAAAAAAAATCAAGGTAGTTTATACACATGCCTTGATTTTTTGATGAATACTACGCTTAAATCCCCTTATTTACTCCGCCTATTTCAATTCAGACCGCCACAGTCTGAATTGAATAAAAAAACTAAATCGAGACTAAAGTCTTCCACTTTTAATC
>CAZPKD010000138.1:0-1503 GCA_964587115.1 uncultured Gammaproteobacteria bacterium
ATAACCCTCCATTTTATGAAGTATTAGTTCCACTTTATAAATATATTGACGACAAGAAAAATCCCGCAACTCAAGATGCTCGCTACTTTGCTGTTTCCGATTTTTTTGAGCAGGTTGCCAGCAAAACAAAGTCCATAAAAGAGCTTATTGTTAAAACAAATAAATTTTTAAGTAATCCAGATATCTACATAGGGCCATATTTAAAAAACGATAATCATAAGGATTCTCTAAACGCGATTTATTTGTAATAACTACCTCCAAGACGTGTTTGTCGTATAATAATAAGAATGATAAAAGCGGTTATTTTTGATGTTGATGGTGTTTTGGTTGATTCCTTTGAAGCCAATTTTAAGTTTCATCAAGATCTGTTAATCAAAACGGGCTATAAACCTCCGACAAGGAAAAAATATTCGAAGGTGTTTCACATGACCATGATTGAGGCAATAAGATCGTTAACTGGTTCAAAAGATGAAAACGAGATTAAAAGAATTTGGCAGATGGGAAAAGATAGGGTTGTTTCCTATCACAACGAACTTTTGACTAGTCCTAAAAACTTCGAAGCGGTCCTTGAAGAATTAAAACAAAAATATATTTTAGGAATTGTTACAAGCCGTATACATGGTGGAGTTTTTAGTTTACCACAGTTGAAAAAATTTGAAGATTACTTTAAAACAGTAGTTTGCTATGATGACACGGTTAAACATAAGCCAGATCCCGAACCGTTACTGCTTGCGGCTGAAAAACTACAGATAAAGCCTGACGAAGCGGTTTATATTGGAGATATGGAAAGTGATATTAAGGCAGCTAAATCAGCTGGAATGAAAATAATTATTTATTCAAAAGAAAATTTACCCGACGCCGACGCAATCACGTCTTCGTTTTATAAACTTCCGGATTTAATAGAGTCTCTTAAGTAGATCTGAAAAATGTGATCCCACCGAGATTCGAACTCGGGTTAATAGGCTGAAAACCTACTGTCCTAGGCCTCTAGACGATGGGACCGATAACAAGATCAAAACTCAAATATCAAAGATCAAAAACAATAATTAATTATAACAAAAAAGCCACAAAATTATGACTAACACAACTCAATTAAAAAAAATACATATCACCTCACTTCAATGTTTTGATACATTAAAGTGAGAACTGGGTATTTAATTAATTCCACGGAATCACATCTAGAGTAGAATAATAACTAAAAACATGACTCTATTGATATAATTTTTATATGAACAAAAAAATAAAATGGGTTATTTTTGATGTTGCCGGAACAATTATTCACCTTACATTTACAAATCCTTACGGATATCAAATTAACGGTAAACAAATATCACAAAAAGAAATTGAATCGCTTTACTATACAGAAGAATACAAGCAGTACATGCTTGGGTTTATAAATCATTCCGACTTTGTGGAAAAATTTCTTAATAAGTCAGAAATAAATATATCTGTCCAAGAATTCAACAACTTGTTAAAAAAAACACCCCAAACACACCCAACACA
>CAZPKD010000139.1:0-1501 GCA_964587115.1 uncultured Gammaproteobacteria bacterium
AACTTTCCCCGGTTTCTTTTTTATAGCCTTATTCTCCTTGTTTGTTTGTGTTTTTTAATTATGGTTATGCGCCTTTTTCAACTAACCATTGTTAAGGGAAATTACTATCGAGAACTTTCTGAACAAAATCGGGTCAGAGAAATCATTATTGAACCAAAACGGGGTAAAATCGTCGATCGAAAGGGTTTTGTGATTGCCGAAAATACTCTGACCGATATTAACAACATTAAACCTGACTTATCTCGTCTAACTTCGTCTCGAATCTATAATAATCCCGAGGCTATCGCCCACCTTATTGGCTATCGACAAATAGCTGATCAAAATGACCTAAATAATGATAGTTGTCTTAATAAGTTAATCCCCGGAGACAAGGTTGGAAAAAAAGGAATTGAAAAACTATTTGACTGTCAATTACGTGGTCGCCCAGGAAAAAAATTAATCGAGGTTGATGCTCGAGGAAAATATTTAAGGACCCTATCAATAATTCCTCCCGTTGACGGCCAAACAATTCAACTGTCAGTCGACCTTGAATTACAACAAAAAACCTATGAACTAATTAAAAATAAAAAAGCCGCTATTGTTGGTATAAAACCGCAAACCGGCGAAGTGGTTCTTTTTGTTTCCTCACCGTCCTTTAACCCTCAAGACTTTGAAGACAACAACTCAGAAAAGATTACCAAATACTTGACCGACAAAGAAAAACCATTATTTAACCGAATTACCGAAGCGACTTATCCCCCCGGTTCACTTTTTAAACTGGTAGTTGCCACCGCCGCTCTCGAAGAAAAAGGAATTGATGAAAAAACTCTAGTTGAAGATACGGGCACTCTTACGGCTGGTCCTTTAAAGTTTGGCAACTGGTATTTTTTACAATATGGGAAGACCGATGGTATGGTTGATATTGTTAAAGCAATACAAAGATCTAACGATATTTTTTTCTATAAGGCCGGTGAGTCTGTTGGCCCGGATAAAATAAAAACCTGGGCGGAGAGATTGGGCTATGGAAAAAGCACTGAGCTTGGTTTGGGTGAGGCAGAAGGACTGATTCCTTCGTCTTTCTGGAAACAAGAAACTCTTCATGATCGTTGGTATCTGGGAGACACTTATAATTTTTCCATTGGTCAAGGTTGGACTCTGGTAACTCCGATACAAACGGCCATGGTAACATCAATCTTTGCCAATAGTGGTCAACTCTGTCAACCAGAGTTTTTGAAAAACTCTAACCCAGACTGTCGAAAAATTTCCATCAGTAATAAAACTGTTGATTTAATTCGTCAAGGAATGAAGGCGGCTTGTTCAACCGGTGGTACGGGCTGGCCCCTTTTCAATTTCAAAATCGCTACCGAAAGCGCTAATAAAAACGCCAGTTCTTCCGCAGGCATAGAAATTCAAACCGCCTGTAAAACTGGGACCGCCGAATCGCTCTCCAAGGAAACTGATCCTCATGCTTGGTTTACTGTTTTTGCTCCTTACGAAAAACCAACCAAACACACCCAACACA